>JBEKVF010000019.1:0-13904 GCA_049514295.1 Acidimicrobiales bacterium | reverse complement strand
ACGAAGTCCTCGACGTACTGCCACATGGCGACGACGTCCTTGGCCGTCGCCACTTGCTCGTCGTCGGAGAGCCGGCCATACGTGAGCAGGACCCGTGTCCGGCTCCATTCCTTCAGCGTGTCCGTGTCCGAGTCCGGGAAGCCGAGCAGGCTGAACGCGGCGAATCCCGGGAACGGAAAGGAGTACTCGTGGACGAAGTCGATGACTGGCTTGCCCGCGAAGCTCTCGACGAGCGAGGTGGCGTAGTCGCGCAGGACCGGCTCGAGCGCCCGGAGGCGGCGGGGGGTCATGACGGCGAGCACCGACTTGCGCATCGGGCCGTGACGGGGCGGGTCGGCGTTGTTCAGCGTGGGCACGCGCTTGAAGCCGCCATTGAGGACTTCTTGAGCCGCGGGGCACACCGGGGTCAGAGGTGACGAGGCGTTGGCTGCCGACCATGTCTCCCTGTCCTTCAAGATTGCCTCGATGTCGTCGAAGCGGGTCACGATGTAGTGGTCGAGGCTCGGGACGTAGAAGACCGGGCCCTCCCGGCGCAGGCGCTGGAGGGCCGGGTACGGATCCGCCACGACGGCCGGGTCCAGCGGGTCGTAACCGTGTGCGATGGGGCACGTGGGCATCGGCACCGAGCCTATAACTTGACAGTGTTGTCAACCACGGGTTGCGCGTGGACCGTTTCGGTTCGATTTCACCTCCAGCGCACAGACGGGAGGGTGCCGCGACCGGTCACGGCGGCCCGAAGCTCTCGACGCGGGCCGCGAAGACGGCACACATGGCGCTGCAGAACGCCATGGCGGACTCGTCGAAGGGCTGACCCGAACGGCGGACGAGACCCAGGTTGCCCCAGACGCCCCGGCGCCCCGGGATGGGGAAGAAGTGTCCGGCGCGCACACCCTCGTCGACCAGCTGCGCCGCCGTCGCCCGGAAGTGGCCCCCGACCGCATGGATGTCGCCGAACTGCACGGGCTCACCCGTCAGGACGCTCTGCGCACTGGCGAAGGACGGATCGAGGGGGATGCCACCCGCCACCCGCTCCGTCCAGGCCTGCGACATGCCGCGGACGGCAACCAGGTGCATGACGTCCCGGTCGACCCGGAACACCGCCATGCCCTCCGCGTAGCCGCTCGCGCTGAGCGCATCGAGCAACACTTCCCCGGCATCCAAAACGGAATCACAGTCGATCAGCGCCAGGGCCAACCCTTCGATCCAGTTGAGGAGCTCGTTGCGGTGCGAGGAGGATGACGGCGTCGGTTGGTCGCCCATCTCGACGACATCGGCCGTGAACCGGTAGCCCACGCCTCGGACCGCAGCGATGTACCGGGGGGAATGCGGATCGTCCTCGAGCTTTCGTCGCAGGCGGTTCACGATGATCCGCAGCGCGTTCCGGCCGTCCGCTGCGCTCCAGCCCCAGACCTGGCGCACGATCGTCTGCACCGGGAGGGCCTCGTGCGGTCGGGTCATGAGGAGGGTCAGCACGGCGTACTCGGTCGGCGACAGTGCCAGGGCCGCTCCGTCGAGCACGCACTCCCGGGCGAGAAGATCGACGGCCAACCCATCGGCCCGCAGGAAGCGGACGCCGGGGGCGGTGGCGCGGTCGACTCGCCGGAGCAGCGCCACCAGGCGGGCCCGCACGTCGTCATCGCCGGCGCGGGGATCGATGACCGCGTCGACCCCCGCCTCCACGAGGGAGATCACGCTGTGTGGCGCGGGGTCCCCGAGCACGACCAGGGGTGCGTTCGACACCGGGCGAATGGTGTTGGCCACCTCGCGTTCACCGGAGCCGCCGGCGATCAGGATCAGGGCAACCCTCTGAATGGACGCCAGCCAGCGCGCCCGGTCCACGTCCTCGGCGATCAGGAGCGTCCACCCCGCCGTCTGCATGGTCCCGCAGAGCTCGGTGACCTCGGCACTGCATGGTCCGATAACCAGCACGGGCTGCTCGGGAATACCCGATGGAGTGCCCATCCCGTTCACGTCGCGCCCCCTTGCCGGCTACCGGGTCAAGAGCATGCACCCTGCGATCGGTCCACCTCCATTCGACACCACTGCCACCTCGGGCTGACCCGCCACCTGGCGTTGCCCCGCCTCGCCGCGCAGCTGGAGGCAGGCCTCGTGGAGGACCCAGTACCCGTGCATCCGGCCGGCGGAGAGCTGGCCCCCGTAGGTGTTCAGCGGCAGTTCGCCGTCCAGGGCTATCCGCGACCCTCCCTCGAGGAAGGGGCCGGACTCTCCGTCGGCACAGAACCCCAGGGCCTCGAGCCACGCCATGGTGAGGTAGGTGAAGCCGTCGTACAGCTCGGCGATGTCGACATCGGCCGGCCGGAGGTCGGTGGCGTCCCACATCTCGCGAGCGGCGTCGGTGGAGGCCATCTTCGGATAGTCGGGGCGCTGATCCCACCCGCCGGCACCGTCAGAGCCGCCGACCGCGTCGACGCGTATCGGGTGTGCGCAGGCGTCCGCATGTTCGGCCCCCGAGACGACGACCGCAATGGACCCGTCGACCGGCACGTCGCAGTCCAAGAGCCCGAACGGCTCGGAGATCATGCGGGCGGAGAGGTAGTCCTCCATCGTGATGGGGTCCCGGTAGGCCGCGTTCGGATTGAGGGCGGCGTTGCGCCGGCTGTTGATGGCCAGCCAGCCGATCTGCTCGCGGGTGGTGCCGTAGAGGTGCATGTGGCGCCGCAGGTGCATGGCCAGCCAGTTCGGGGCCGAATAGGCGTGCATGGTCAGGATGCGCGTGATATCGCGCATCGCCGGGGGCACCTCCAGCTGGGTGCCATCGGCGCGCGCCTGGATCGCCTCACCACCCATCATGTTCACGGTCCGGTAGACCAGGATGTGTCGCGCGGCGCGGTTCCCCACTGCCTGGAAGGCGTCCACCACGGGCGTCAGGAGCCCGTAGTGACCCATCGATCCGCCGGTCCAATCGGGGGAGATGCCGAGGTGCTCGGCGGCGACGGCAATGGGCGTGTCCCCGATGGTGGCAATCCCGTCGATCTCGGAGGCGGAAATTCCCGCGTCAGCGATCGCTGCCTTCGTCGACTCGACGGTGAGCTCCACGTCGGAGATGCCGGTCTTGCGGCCGATCCGCGACATCCCGATGCCCGAGACGATGGCACCGCGCTCCGCTCTTTCGTCCGTCACCTGGTCACCTCAGGCCTCGGGATCTGGCTCGAACAACGGTACGAACACGTCTCCCTGCTGCTCGAAGACGACCCGGACGGGCATGCCGATGGTCACGGAGTCGATCGGGCAATTCACGATGTCGGTGGTGAATCGGAGCCCCTCCTGCTCGACGAGCTCGACGATGGCGATCACATACGGAACGGGCACCTCGGGGTTGAACGGGTGGTGGTTGACCGTGTAGGTGAAAACCCGACCTTTTCCGCTGACCGGCGCGTAGACGGCCGGGCCGGAGCAGTCCGGACACCGCAGCAGGGGAGGGAAGATCCAGCGGGAACAGGCGGCGCAGAAGGGGAGGCGCAGCTGCCCGGTGGCGCCGCCTGTCCAAAACTCCCGGTTGTCGTCGTCCAGCGGCGGGATGATCCGCGATGCGACCACCGTCATAGGCGGTTGCCGCGCACCTGGAGCACTTCGTCAGGCATCGAGGGCTTCGGGGCGGGCAATGGCTGCGAGCTCCGTCGCCTTCATCCCACCCTCGTTCTTGCGGCCGAGGCTCCGGATGGTGATATCCACATCGGAGGCCTCGCTCCGGAGGGCCCCAACAGTGCACCGCTCCTTGGGTCGGATGGCGAACGGATCGAAGTGAAAGACCCGCATTGCGTTGCGGTGCGTCATCTTGTCGACCTCGTCGTCCGGGATGCCACTCAGCGACTTGCTGAGCAACTCCGGTGAGTGCGGCCACGTGCTGTCGGAGTGGGGGTAGTCGCATTCCCAGGTGATGGAGTCGATACCGACCCGGTGGCGCAGCTCCAAGCCGCTGGCGTCATCGATGAAGCAGGTCACGATGTGGTCCCGGTAGACGTCGCTCGGCCTCCTCCCGCCGAAGTCCGCGCCCGTCCACGAGTGGTGGTGCTCGTAGACGTAGTCCATCCGCTCGAGGGCGTAGGGGATCCAGCCGATCCCGCCCTCCGACATGGCGATCTTGATCCTCGAAAACTTCTTGAAGATGGAGGTCCACATGAGGTCGTTCAGCGCCAGGAACGAGTTCATGGGCGTGATGGAGATCATGACGTCGGCCGGGGCATCGCTGGCCGTGAGCAGGAGGCTCGAGGAGGACCCGATGTGCAGGCACACGACCGTCTCGCTTTCCTGGCAGGCGGCCCAGAAGGGGTCCCAATGATCGCTGTGCAAACTGGGGTGGCCCAGCTTCTCGGGGTTCTCCGAGAACGTCACCGCGTGGCAACCTTTGCCCGCGATGCGCCGCACCTCTTCGGCCATGAGGTCCGGATCCCAGTACGGCGTGATCCCGCAGGGAATGAAGCGCTCGGGATACGCACCGCACCACTCGTCGATATGCCAGTCGTTGTACGCCCTGACCACCGCCAGCGACAGGTCCTTGTCCTGCTGGCGGGCGAAGAGCTGGCCGCAGAAGTGGGGGAAGGTCGGGAAGTTGAGCGAACCCAGCACGCCGTTGGCGTTCATGTCACGCACGCGCTCGTGCACGTCGTAGCACCCCTTGCGCATCTGGTCGTAGCGGGTGGGGTTGAGGCCGTACTCCTCGGGGGGACACCCCGCCACCGCGTTGAGACCCATGTAGGCGGCCCGCTCTCCCTCGAAGAGCCAGTACTCGTTGCCGTCGTCATCGGTGAGCACCCGCGGCGCCCGGTCCCGGTATTGCTCCGGGATGTGTGCGTCGAACATCTCCCGCGGCTCAATGATGTGGTCGTCGACGCTGACCAGGACGAGATCTTCGACGTTCATGTGGCCCCCCGGACTGGAAGTTGACAATTCTGTCAGGATACTCAGATACTGGCCGGGGGCAAAGAGGCGACCCGGATGAAATCAACCCGAAATCAGGGCCAGCACGCCCCTGACCTGGCCACGGCGACGGATTCCGACCGTCAGCGCTAGGAGAGGCCACGTGATCCTCGACGAAATCGACTACCGAAGCGCCGGCGAGGGGGTCGCGGAGGTCGTCCTCAATCGGCCCGAGACGCTGAATGCCATCTCCGGCCGCTCAGGTGGCACGCGGGACCAGCTCCTGCACGTCGTCGGCAGGGCCGAGGACGACGCTGACATCGGCTGCGTGGTGCTCCGCGGCGCGGGACGAGCATTCAGCGGCGGCGGGGACATCGTCGGCAACGAGCAACGGGAGGGGCCGGCGGACGACGAGCGGTTCCTTCGGTCGGCTGCCGAGTTCCACGAGCGCGTCCGCTCGAGCACCGTGCCGATCATCGCCGCGGTCCACGGGTACTGCCTAGGGGCCGGGCTGACACTCGCGGCCTCGTGCGACCTCATCGTCGCAGGCGAAGGTGCCCGGTTCGGGTTCCCGGAGGGGCGGATCGGCCTCGCCGGTGCCACTGCGGTCGTGCCGGTCGTCGGGCGGCAGTGGGCGAAGTTCCTCATGATCACCGGCGAATTGCTGACCGCGTCTCAGGCCCGCGAGCTCGGGCTCGTCCTGTCGGTCGAGCGGGACGAGGAGCTGACGGCGCGGGCGCTGGACCTGGCGGCCCGGATCGCCCGGATGCCACGCGAGGCGGTGCTGCTCAACCGCAGGGCGATCGACGCGACGGCGGATGCCGCAGGGGATACCGCGGCGCGACTCGCCGCCCTCGCCGCGGACACTCTCACCACGAGCGCGGCGCCGCACGCCACCGCGCCCGACGGGCGCACGTTCCGGTCGATCATCGAGACCGAGGGGATGGCCGGGCTGAAGGCGGCCCGGGAAGCGCAGTTCATCGAGCCCTGGCTGCGCGACTGACGCCATCGTCGCCGGCCGGTGCGGCGACCGGAACCCCGAGAACGGACAGGAGGGATGCATCGCATGGCAGCACTACTCGAAGGTCGCACCGCCCTGGTGACGGGAGCGGGTCACGGCATCGGACAGGCGCACGCACTGGAATTGGCGCGACACGGCGCCCGTGTCGTCGTCAACGACCTCGGGAGCTCCGTCAGCGGGCAAGGCTCGGGCCGTGACGCGGACCGGGTGGTCGACGCCATCGGTGCCATGGGTGGGACCGCGGTCGCCGACTACGGCGACGTCGGCGACGAGGCAGACGCAGAGGCGATGGTCGCCCGCGCCGTCGACGTTCGGGGGCGGCTGGACATCCTCGTCAACAACGCGGGCATCGTGCGCGACCGGGCCATCTGGAACATGGAGGCTGACGACTTCGACGCCGTCATGCGCGTGCACGTCCGGGGATCGTGGTTGACCTCCCGGGCCGCGGCACGGCACTGGCGCCAGCGGGCGAAGTCCGGTGAGGCGGTGGCCGGCCGGATCATCAACACGACGTCGGGTGCCGGGCTCCAGGGCAACTTCGGGCAGAGCAACTACGCAACGGCGAAAGCAGCCCTCACTGGCCTCACGCTGACGTTGAGCGTCGAGCTCGCCAGCATCGGCTGCACCGCCAACCTCATCGGGCCCGGCGCGTTGACGAGGCTTTCGGCGACGACCGGGTTGCCCGAACCCACCGAGCCGCTCGATCTGGGTCCCGACGACTGGTCCCAGTACGACCCCCGCATGAGCTCGCCCGTGGTGGCCTGGCTGGCCAGCGAGGCGTCGGCGGGGGTGAGCGGTCAATGCTTCCGGGTCATGGGGGAGCACCTGCACTGGATGCAGGGGTGGCGCGAGCACGTCACCATCTCGAACGGGGGCCGGCACTGGGACGCCACGGTGCTCGCGCGCACCCTGGAGACCGACGTCTTCGGAACCCGTGCACCCGGCCTCCGGCTCGGTGGCTAGCAGGCCGCGGCAAGCGCGCCCTTGTCGACCTTGCCCATCGCGGTGAGCGGGAGGGTGTCGACCACCCGGACCTCGTCGGGAGCCTTGTAGTCCGCCAGGCGGTCCGCCACCCAGGTGCGGAGTGTGCCCAGGCTGGGGATCGGCGCGCCCGGCGCGCCCGGCGCGAGCACGACGAAGGCGACGCCGATCTCGCCGATGACGGGTCGCTCGGCACCGACGACGGCGGCGCTGGCGATCGACGGGTGCTCGGTGAGGACGTTCTCCACCTCGAGCGGATAAACGTTGTACCCGCCCCGGATGTACATGTCCGAGGCACGTCCCACCAGGACCAGGTTGCCGTCGCCGTCCAGGCGCCCCAGGTCGCTGCTGAGCAGCCGTCCCCGGCCGTCGAGCACCTCGCGCGTCGCGGCCGCATCGCGCCAGTAGCCGCGCATGACGCACGGGCCCTTGACGCGGACTCGCCCCACCTCGCCGGGCGGGACGACGTCACCGTCCGCCCCGACGAGGTCGACGGTCGTCTCTGCCTGTGGCTTCCCGACGGTGCGGTACTGGATCTCGGGCGGATCGTCCGGCGAGGTCCCGGTGATCGACGGCGACTCCGTCATGGCATAGCGGACGACCACGGGGCAGCCGAGCAGCGTCCGCATCCGGGCGACCAGCTCGGGCGGAGCGGGCGCCGTCGCCGCCAGGCAGATCCGCAGGCTCGTCAGGTC
Organism: Acidimicrobiales bacterium; assembly: GCA_049514295.1. Taxonomy (GTDB): domain Bacteria; phylum Actinomycetota; class Acidimicrobiia; order Acidimicrobiales; family RAAP-2; genus Bog-473. The sequence continues at coordinate 6,329 of JBEKVF010000019.1, read as the reverse complement.
CGCCGTGGCCGTCTGGGGCACCTCGAGGAGCTTGGCCCACTGGGTGGGGACGCCGGCGCCGACCGTGACCCGCTCGGCGGCCAGGACTCCGAGCATCGACGCCGCGGTCCACGGGTTCGGGGTCAGGACGAGGGTGACCCCCATGGCGCACTGCTCCCAGAGCTTCGCCATGTAGCCGGCGTGGCCCATGGGCACGCCGCTGATGCGGCGGTCCAGCGGCTGGGTCATCGGGCCGGCCGTCCGGACGGCGGCCGCCAGATTGCGGTGGTCGAACCAGGCTCCCTTCGGCAGTCCGGTCGTGCCGCTCGTCCAGATGATCACCGCGGGGTCGTCGGGGCCGCCCGTGACCGGAGCGCGCGACCGCCCACCGGGTCCGCGCAGCATGGAGGCATCGTCGATGACCAGGCGGGGCCGGCAGCCGGCCACGATGGCGGCGGTCTCGCGCCGCCCGAGGCGCGTGTTGATGCCTGTCGCGACCGCGCCGAGACGGAGCGCGGCGGCACAGGCGACGGCGAAGTCGATGGACGGGGGCAGCGCGATCGCCACGACGTCGCCAGGTCGCACCCCATCCGCCGCCAGCCGTGCCGCAGCGGCGTCGGCGGCACGGTGCCACTGCCCGAAGGTCAGGCGCCTCCCCGTGTCGACCTCGACGTACGCCTCGTGGTCATGGAGTTGTTCGGCGGTGGCCTCCATGAGCTCGGTGAAGGTGTCGAACGCACCCGACACGGCCGTCGTCGGGCTGGCCGGCGTCATCTCGTCACGACGGCCTGACGTGGTCTGCGATGAAGGAGGCGATTTGGTCGAGGGCCTGGTCCAGGAGGTCGGGGCGCCCCTCGAAGTAGTGCGTGCCGCCACTGACGAACCGCAGGTCCCGAACCGGGGCCCGCGAGGCGGCGTCGTGCATCTGCTGGGCCATGGCGGGCAGGACGGTGACGTCGGCCGTGCCCTGGACGACGCCCACCGGCACATCCATTTGAGGCAGCCACCGGAGGGAATCCGCGTTCGTGTCGTCGATCGACCACTGGTTGATCCAGGATCGCAGGGTCGTCACCCGGCTGATGCCGGCCGGCATGTAGTTGGCCACCTGCGGAGGCCCCCAGAGGGTCCGTCCGACCTCGCGGTCGCTGGGGTCGATCGATCCGTCGAGGAAGCGCAGGTCGGCGGCAGTGCCGTGCACGACGAAGGCAAGGTCCTCCAGACCCGGGGGGCCGTGGCCGGCCGTGCCGAGTTGGCCCAGCTGATCCCGCGCCCACGCCGCGATGCGCCGGTTCCGGGCAATCTGGGCGTCCCGATAGCGGGCGACGAACTCCGGCGAGAACGGCGGGCCATTCTCCGGGTTGTACATGTCCAACGACGGGTCCCGTGCGAAAGCCTGCTGCTCGTCGACGATGGCCGGGTCGAGCCACTCGGTGCTCAGCGTCGCCCGGGACGGATGGGCGTTGAGCATCATGATGGCATCGACCGGCCGCAGCGCGGCGGTGGTGAGATCCGGGCCGCCGCCGGGCGGGTCCGTGACGGTGGGGCGACGAGCCTGGGCTTGGTAGTAGGGGACGATCGACGCGCCGCCCGAGTTGCCGACGAGGACGACCGAGGAGTAGCCGCGCTGGTAGAGGTAGCTCACCATGGCGCCCATGTCGACCAGGCAGTTCTCCATGATGAGCGACGTGTCATTGCCCACGTAGCGGGTCGTGAAGCCGATGGCGCCGAGGCCGCGCTCGGCCAGTCCGCGCAAGGCGTAGTGGCCGAGGAAGTTCGCGGTGGGATGACACAGCATCACGGCGACGTCCGGGGCGCTGCCGGCGCTGCGCACCTCGCTCGCCCACACCGTGCGGGAGAGCCGAGCCACGCCCGAGTAGATCTCGACCTTCTGATGCTCCTCGGTCGGCGCCCCGAGGAGGTTGCGCTCCAGGCCGGTTGCCATCACAGCGGCCCGGGAAGGAGGACGAGGCGTGACAGCGCCAGCCGCACCGATCCGAACAGCTGGGTCAACAAGAAGGCCCGCTTGACGTACAGGTTGGCGTCGTGCTCGAAGGTGAAGCCCATGCCCCCGAGCACCTGAACGGTTGCCGCGGCATTTCGCTCGGCGGCGTCGGCGGCGACCACGAAGGCGCTCAGGCCTTGCAGTTCGGCATCGGCGCGTGCCTCGTCGGTCGCGAGCGCCCCGACGGCCACCTGGGCCCACGCCAGCTCGGCCCGCACGGCCATGTCAGCGCAGGGGTGCTTGACCGCCTGGTTGACGCCGATCGGCCGACCGAACTGGATCCGGTTCTTGGCGTGCTCGGCCGACAGTGCGGCCGTCGCTTCCGCGATGCCGGTCAGCAGCGCGGCCACGAGGACCGTGCCCCGGAGGCCCACGGGGTCGACGTCGGCCCCCACGGCGACGAGCGGCACCGCACCCCTCGTCGTGGCGCGGGCCAGCCTGGTCGTCGGATCGATGCATTCGAGGGCCACGAGGTCGCCGAGGTCGGCCGGCGCGAAGAGGTCCGCCCGCTCGTGCGTGGCGACGAGGACGAGGTCGGCGTCATGGCCGTCCACCACGTGCACGGTTCCCGCGAGGCCGCCCGGGTCGAGCGTGCCGTCGGGTTCGAGCACGCCGAACCCCACCTGGCGGCCCGCACTGATCTCGCGACCCAGTTGGGCGTCACCGCCGAAGGCTGCCACCCGGGCGGCCAGGGTGGTGGCCAGGAACGGCCCCCCGGCGAGGGACCGCCCGATCTCGCGGAACAACAGGACCTCGTCGGCGAGCCCGCAGCCGACGCCGCCGAGATCCGATGGGAGGCCCAGCGCGAACCAGCCCAGGTCCGCCGCAGCCAACCAGGCCTCGGCGTCCACGTTGGACGGCTCGTCGATGAGCTCACGCGTCCGTTGGGTCGGCAGCGTGGCGGCGAGGAACGCCGCCGCGGACGAGACGATCTCTTCCTGTTCGGGTGAGGGGAGGAGGTCCATGACCGATCGTCCGCTACCGGGGGAGACCGAGCACGCGTTCACCGATGATGTTGCGCTGGATCTCCGACGTCCCCCCGCCGATGGAAATGCCATAGGAGAGGAGGAAGAGCTCGCTCCAGATGTCCTCGCCCTCCTCGCTGTAGGCCAGGGAGGTGGCTCCGAGGATCTCGACGGCGAGCCGCATGATCCGCTTGTTGAGATCGGCCCACTGGAGCTTGAGCATCGATCCGTCCGGCCCGGGCTCGGGTGAGCGCAGGTTGCGGGAGATGCCGAGGTAGGTGAGCGCTCGCAGCGCGGCGACGTCGGCCCGGGCCCGGGCCAGTGAGTGAGCGATTTCGTCGTCGCCCAGCAGGGAGCGGTCGCGAGCCAGGTCGATGAGCCGCTCCACGGTGGAGGAGAGCTGGACCTGGTCGATCGTGAAGGCCGTGCCCCGCTCGAACGAGAGCGTCGACATGGCGACGCTCCACCCGTTGTTCATGCCCCCCACCACGTTGGCGACGGGGATCCGCACCTCGTCGTAGAAGACCTCGCAGAAGTCCTCACCGTTGTCCATCGTGTGGATGGGCCTCACGTCGATGCCGGGGCTCTGCATGTCGCAGATCACCCAGGTGATCCCCTTGTGCTTCGGCAGCTCGGGGTCGGTGCGGACCAGCAGCTCCTGCCAATCCGCCAGGTGCGCGTAACTGGTCCAGATCTTCTGCCCGGTGACCACCAACTCGTCGCCGTCGAGTTCGGCCCGGGTGCGCAGCGACGCCAGGTCTGATCCGGCTTCGGGTTCCGAGAACCCCTGGCACCAGACGACGTCCCCGCGCAGGATGGGCGGCAGGTGGTCCGCCTGCTGCTCGGGCGACGCGCGGGCGATCAGCGTCGGGCCGGCGTGCGACAACCCGACGAACCGGGTGTCGATCGCCTTCATGCCGAGCTTGGCGTACTCCTCGTACCAGATCAGCTGCTGCGTGAGGGGCAGGCCACGACCGCCGAACTCGACGGGCCAGGCGATCCCGGCCCATCCGGCCTCGAATTGCAGCCGTTGCCAAGCGAGGTCGAACTCGCGCATCGCCACGCCCCGTCTCGGACGTCGCTCCATGGGGGCGTGCTCGGCCAACCAGGTGCGCACCTCGTCACGAAAGGCGTTGTCCTCAGCCGAGAAGGCCAGCTCCATCGGCGCCTCTCAGCGACCGGGGCGCCCGACGGCGTTCCCTACGTGAGCGCGTCCCATGCGCTAGGAGAACCCCTGCAGCTCGAAGAGATCGATTGCATTGGTGCGGAGGATCTTGGTAATCGACTCTTGGTCGAGTCCCTTGAGCAGCCGGCGGGCGACGTCGCGACTCTCGGGCCACGTCGAATCGCTGTGCGGGTAGTCGGTCTCGAAGGTGATCCGGTCGATGCCGATGCGATCGCGCATGTCGATCCCAGTCTGGTCCTTGAAGAAACAGCCGTAAATGTTCCGGTGGAAGTAGGTGCTCGGTGGTTCGGGGATCTGCTTGGTCTGGGCCCAGCCCTGGTTGTCGTGCCAGACGTCGTCGATCCGCTCGAGCACGTAGGGGATCCATCCGATCTGGCTCTCGGCGTAGGCCAACTTGAGCGTCGGGAACCGCACCAGGACACCCGACCAGAGGAAGTCGACGACGGACGCCATGGCGTTTCCGAAACCAAGCGTCGCGGTGACCGACGGCGGCGCGTCCGGCGACGTCGCGGGCATGCGGGAGGAGGAACCGATGTGCATGCAGACCGCGGTATGGGTCTCGGCACAGGCCTCGAAGAAGGGGTCCCAATAGCCGGAGTGGATGCTGGGCAGGCCGAGGTGAACCGGGATCTCGCTGAAGGCCACCGCCCGCACCCCTCGAGCGGCGTTGCGCCGCACCTCACGCGCAGCCGCGTCCACGTCCCACAGGGGGATCAGGCAGATGGGAATGAGCCGCCCGCCCGAGTCACCGCACCACTCTTCCACCGTCCAGTCGTTGTACGCGATGACACATGCGAGTCCCAGCTCCTTGTCGGCTCCCTCGGCGAAGGTCTGGCCGCAAAAGCGCGGGAAGGTCGGATAGCACGCCGACGCCTCCACCCAGTTCACGTCCATGTCCTCGAGGCGCGCCTTGGGGTCATAGCAGCCGGGGCGCATGTCGTCGTAGGTGATCGGCGTCATCGTCATCTCTTCCCGGGGGAAGCCGACGGCCGCGACCATCCGCTTGTGGGTGTAGACGATGCCTTCGTAGACCCAGGTATCCGCCTTGAGCGGTGACTCCTCGTCGAACTGCTCCTTGTATGCAGCGGCGCCGGCGAACTCGATGTTGCGCACGCCCCGACGCTCGACGCGGGGACCCCGCTCGCGGTACTTGGCCGGAAGCCAGGTCTGCCATACATGCGCCGGCTCGACGACATGGTCATCGACGCTGATGATCCTCGGAATCGTCACTTCGTCCATGGGATCGCCCCAGTCCTAATCGATCGTCAGGCCCGAGGCCCGTCGATGGCTGCGCTCGTGCGTCAGCTCCTTGAGCACCGTCACCATGTCCCGTCCGCTCTGGCGCGCCTCGAGCTTCACCTGCTCCCATTCGGCTAGCGAGGCCCGCGCCGTGTCGGCCATGTCGTTCCAGCGCGGGTCGAGCGGCGTCGTGATCTCAAGCCGGTGCCCGTTTGGGTCGTGGAAGTAGATGCTGTAGATGATCTTGTGGTCGACCGGGCCGAGCACGTCGACGTCGTTCTCGAGGAGCCAGGCGCACCACGCATCGACCGCTTCCTTGGAGTCGACCTGCAGCGCGAGGTGTCGAAACACGTCATAGGCCGGGTGGGGTGAGGGCGCCTCCGGCGGCAACTCGGGTGCTTCGAAGAATGCGACGGTCGAGCCATCGGCCATCCGGAAGAACGAGTGGAAGTACGGAACGGGGTCACCCGTCGACGGGATCGAATCGTCGAGGACGGCGTTGACGAGCTCCATTCCCAACAGCTCGCTGTAGAAGCGGGCCGTCGCCGCCGTGTCATGGGTGATGTAGGCCACATGGCTCAGCATGGTGGGAGAGCCGAGATTCACGATGTCACCTCCTCACGTCGACCACGGAACGACCCGTGACCGAGCCCTGCAGAATTTCGTCGAGCACTCTGGTGAGATCGTCGAGACCGACGTCGACACCCATCGTGTCGAGGGACATCGGCTTCAGGTCTGACGCCAGTCGCTGCCAGACGGTGCGTCGCGCCTCGATGGGGGTCTGGACCGAGTCGATCCCGATGAGGGTCACGGCGCGCAGCACGAACGGCATGACGGTGGAGGGGAGCTCCACGCCACCCGTCAGTCCACTGGCCGCCACGGCGCCGCCGTACTCGATGCGGGACAGCACGTTGGCCAGCGTGGTGCCGCCGACGCAGTCCACAGCGGCAACCCAAGC
>JBEKVF010000018.1:0-14006 GCA_049514295.1 Acidimicrobiales bacterium | reverse complement strand
CACGGGAAAGCCCGTATCAAGCCCGAGCCGGAGACCCGCACCGCCGTGCTGCAGCGCCAGGGGGAGCATGCCCTCCACGGCGACCTCGTCGACAACGGCCTGGTCGACGAGCAGCACCATGCGGCCGGGCGCGCCCGCCGCACCCACCTCGTAGAAGACGCCGATCTCGTGGCGACCGACAGGGAGCGCAGACGGCGCCGTGAGCTCGAGCGCATCGGCCGAGCGGGCGAACGTGAAGTGGGGGACGCCGCCCACGACGTAGAGGGCGTAGCCCCCGAACCAGTCGCCGAGGGCGAAGACCACGCCCTCGGCGGTCCCCGGTCCGGTCTCGATGTCGGCGGTCATGCGGAAGCCTCCCCACAGCAGGGGGACCGACTCGTCGGCCACCGCGCCGCCGCCGGGCAGATAGACGCGTGACGGTCCGGCGGGCCAGGTCGGTGGGATGAAGCCGCCGAAGCGGTCGGCCAGGCCGTCGGAGATGGGCAGGACGTTGTTCCGCTCCGCCTCGGCCGTCCACAGCGCGGTCAGCCGACCCAGGCGCTCGGGCTCGTCGGCGGCGCGGTCGGTCGCCTCGGAGAAGTCCACCGACAGGTCGTAGAGCTCCCAGCGGTCCTCGTCGAAGCTGCGGCTGCCCACGGCGAGCTCCTCCTCGTCGAGGACACCCGTGGCGATGTGGTTGGTCGTCGCCTTCCAGCCCTCGTGGTAGATGGAGCGAGACCCCATCATCTCGAAGTACTGCGTGTGGTGCAGCTCTGGCGCCCCGGGATCCTCCAGCGCCGACAGCAGGCTGACACCGTCGACGTCCTGCTGGGCCACGCCGTCCACCTCGTCGGGCACGTCGAGGCCGGCGGCGGCCATGATCGTGGGCATCAGGTCGATGGCGTGCGCGAACTGCGCCCGCACCTGACCCGGACGAGCGACGCGGCCGCCCCAGTGCACGATCAGCGGCGTGCGCGTCCCCCCCAGCCAGGTGTAGCGCTTCCAGAGCTTGTGCGGGGTATTACCGGCCCACGCCCACGCCCACGAGTAGTGGTTGTAGGTGGTGAACCCGCCCCAGTCGTCGTAGCGGGCGAGGTTCTCGCTCAAGGACTCGCGCACGTGTGAGGTGAACCGGTGCTCGTTGAAGCTGCCTTCCTTGCCTCCCTCGGCGCTGGCTCCGTTGTCGGAGAACACCATCACGAGCGTGTTGTCCATCACGCCGAGGCTCTCGAGTGACGACAGCACGTGCCCGATCTGGGCGTCGGTGTGGGTCAGGAAGCCGGCGAAGACCTCCTGCTGGCGGGCGTGCATACGGCGCTCCTCGGCCGAAAGGTCGCTCCACCCCCGCACCCATTCCGGCCGCGGCGTGAGCACGGTCCCCTGTGGCACGACGCCGGCGGCGACCTGGCGGGCGAAGATCTCCTCCCGCCACGCATCCCACCCCTTGTCGAACAGGCCCCGGTAGGGGTCGACCCACTCAGGAGCGACGTGGTGCGGTGCGTGCATGGCTCCGAGCGCGAAGTACAGGAAAAAGGGTTTGCCGGGTGCGCCCTGCTGCTGGTCCTGGACCATGCGGACCGCCTGGTCGGCCAGGTCCTCGCTCAGGTGGTACCCGTCCTCGGGCCGGCGGGGCGCGTCGATGTAGTGGTTGTCACAGACCAGGTTCGGGGTCCAGTGGTTGGTGTCGCCCTGGAGGAACCCGTAGTGGCGCTCGAACCCGAGCCCGAGCGGCCAGCTGTCGAAGGGCCCGGCGGCCGAGCGTTGCCAGCGCGGCGTGAGGTGCCACTTGCCGACCGCCAGCGTGGAGTACCCGGCGTCGCGCAGCAGCCGGGGGAGTGCGGCGGCCGTCCTGGGCAGGCGTGCGTGGTAGCCGGGGAAGGCGAGGGGGATATCGGCCAGGAAGCCCATCCCGACCGCGTGGTGGTTCCGTCCTGTGAAGAAGGAGGCCCGGGTCGGCGAGCACAGGGAGGTGACGTGGAAGCGGTTGAAGGGTGCACCCCCCGCTGCAAGCGAGTCCATGTGCGGTGTCCCGATGTCGGAGCCGAATGCGCCCAGGTGCCCGAAGCCCGTGTCGTCGAGCACGATGACAACGACGTTCGGCGCGCCGGCCGGGGGCTTCGGGTCATCGGGGAAGCGGGGCGTCGACTCGGCCGCAGTAAAGCCGATCTGCTGGGGTTCATCCATGGCCACGAGGGTAGACGGTGGGCTGCCGGTGGAACTGAGGGCAGGACTAACGTGGCCCCCGATGCAGGGCCACGTTCCCGGACCGCCCCAGCCCCACTTCCCGGTGGGACTCGGGCCGTTCATCGGCTACGTGGCCACCCGTGAGCCCCGCCCGCTCGGCGACAGGCCGCCCGAGGAGCCGGCGTGGGCGGAGAGTGACGATGACACGCTCGACCAGTTCGCCGATGTCGGCGAGTGGGAGCCGATGCACCGTCCGCTGATCAAGGTGACCGCCGTCGTCGTATCGATCTCGCTCGTCGTCGCCGGCGTGGGCACCGTGCTGGAGCTGTTGCTCTCCGCTCACTGATTCCGCTGCCGGCGCCGTAGCAGGAGCCAGACCAGGCCGCCCACGACGACCAGGCCTCCGATGACGGCGGCGACGGCCACCCAGGCGCTGCTTCCGCCCCCCTCAGCGGGTGCCGAGGTCGTCGTGCCGTGAGCCGTTGTCGTCGTCCGGGCCGCCGTCGTGGTGGTTGTGGAGGAGGTGGTCGTGGAGGAGGTGGCCGACGGTGCCGCAAAGGCCACCACACGGTCCGCAGAGGGCGCCAGGAACAGTCCGGCCCCCACCGACGGGGTCGGGAAGTGGTTGACCCCCCCGCCGACGCTCGTGTGCTCCTGGACGGCACCGGTGGTCGGGTTCAGGCCGTAGAGGTCACCGTCTTGGCCGATGGTCCAGACCAGGCCGGCCGCGACGATGGGCGGCCCTCCGCCGACGGACGAGCTCCACAGCAGGTGGAGTCCCGCGGGGGCCGACGATGCCTGCACGGCGATGGTGCCGCTGAGGCAGGGCAGGTAGACGGTCGTGCCCTGCACCGCGACCCCGCCGTCGATGTCGTCACCACAGGCATCGGCCAGCGATGCCTGCTGGCCTCCGATCCCCCCCAGGGAGGACCCGTTGAGCAGGTAGACGATCCGTGCCTTGCCGGCTCCCACCACCTGCCCGTCGGCGAGCAGGGCGGGAGCGGTGGACATGTCGAGGTCGCGGGAGTTGTTGGCGGCCCACGACGCCGGCGCGAAGTACTGGAGGAAGGTGAGGGACGACGAGAGCTCGAGGACCGAGTCGCTGTCGTCGTAGGCATGGCTCGACGAGTACACCGATCCGTTGCCGGCGCTCACCCAGATGTCGCCCTGCGCGTCGATCACCGGGGCCGCACCCCCCATCCAGATGGCGCCCTGGCTCTCCCCGGACGCGGAGTCGACCGCGAACTCGGCCGGGGTGCCGCCCGCTTCCGGCACCGCGATCACCCATCCCCGGTAGTTGGAGCAGTCGCCGTAGTTCCCTCCGTAGCCGAACACGACCCGGCCGGCGTCGAGCGTCAGGCCCGTGCGCTGCAGGAGCGCGGACGGCGTGGTGCCCGCCGGGTCGACGTCCTGGGTCAGCTCGGTCTTCCCGGTCGTCGCGCTCAGCCCGACCAGCTCGTGCGCCGGGCTCCCGTTGACGAGTTCGTCGGCCACCACGAAGAGCTCGGAGCGCGTCCCGTCGATCACGGGCGTGCCGGTGATGCCGACGGTGGGCGAGATGTCGCCGCACGGGAGCGACCCGGAGGGCACCGGCGTGCCGACATGGCTGGACCATTCGATGGCGCCCGTCGCAGCCGACAGTGCGTAGACGGTGTCGTCCTCGGTGGCGACGAACACGTGCCCGTTCCACGCCAGGGGCTCGCCGTAGAGCTGGCCGTCGAGGGCGGGCGAGGTCCACGCCGCCGAGGAGAGGGTCACGGAGGAGACGGAGGCGGCAACGCCACTGCCCTCCGGGTCGCCGTGGTAGACGGTCCATGACGGGGTGCTCGTCGATGGCGTCGTCGTCGTTGTTGTTGCGGTCGTGGCTGCGAGCGCGGGTCCGCCCCCGGCCAGTGTGAGCAGTGCCACCGCCGCCGCCCAGACGCCGTGCCACGCCGGCTGGACCCGCCTCAACCCGCCGAGGCCTTCGGCAGCCGCGGCGTCAGCCGGCGCCGCCGGAGCGGCCGCGCCGGCGCAGGGTGGAGTCGACGGCCACCGCCACGATGAGGACCACGGCCGTGGCGATGTCGGTCCCCGCAGTGCTGATGTTGAGCAGGGCCAGGCCGTTGGTGAGCGTGGCGATGACCAGGCCGCCGAGCAACGGGTGGATCGGCTTCCCGTAGCCACCGAAGAGGCTCGCCCCGCCGATCACGGCGGCCGCGACCGCGTAGAGCACGTACGTGCCGCCGTCGAACCCGACGGAAATGGAACCGAGACGTGACGCGTACACCACCGCCGCCAGGCCGGCCGTGAAGCTGCACAGCGCGAACGCGAAGGTCCGGATCCGCGCCACCTTGATGCCGGCCCGCCGGGCGGCTTCGGGGCTGGCACCGATGGCGTAGATGTAGCGACCGAGGCGCGTCCGGGCGAGCAGGAAGGACTGGGCGACGAGGATCAGCACGACGACTGGGATGACCCACGGAACACCTCGGACGGGGGCGGTGACGATGCCCCGGTTCAGGTTGCAGACGTACACCAGCACGACCCCGGCGACGCCGGTCGCGCCCACCGTCAGGAGCGTGATGCCCAGCGGGGGCACGCTCAACCCCTGTGCCCGGCGCCGTGCGGTGCGCAGGACCGAGGTCAGCGCGTAGAGCCCCACGACCACGACGAGCAGGATCCAACCCGCCGCCGGCGTCATGGTGCCGCTCACGAGGTCGTCCATGACGCTGTTGGAGACCGTGATCACGCCGCCGACGGCGCCCTTGTCGACGTCGAAGACGTAAATCAGGACGCCCTGCCAGCCCAGGAGGCCGGCCAGGGTGACGACGAACGAGGGGATCCTGAGCCTTGTGATGATCGTGCCCTGGAAGGCGCCGATAACGGCGCACGCGGCCATGCCCACGATGAGCGCGGCCCACCAGGGCCAGTTCTGCGGCGACCCCATTAGTGCCATCGCGATGGCGGCGCCGACCGCGCCGACGAAGCCCACCGAGAGGTCGATCTCGCTGAGGATCAGGGCGTACAGCTCGGCCATGCCGAGCAGGATGATGAAGGTCGCCTGCACGAACAGGTTGACGACGTTGGTCGCCGTCAGGAAGGCGCTCGACTGCACCTCGAAGAAGATGCAGATGACGATGAGTCCGATGATGATGGGGAGCGCTCCGCTCTCGCCGCCGCGGATGCGCTTCCACCACGCTCGTAGGTAGTCGCCGAGAGAGCTCGCCAGGACGTCGGGCGCCAGGACGACGAGCTCGTCGGGTGCGATGGCGCTGCCGGGGGTGCCGGCCGCGTCTGCCGGCTGGCGGTCCGGGCTCTCCCCTGAGGCCACCGGGTCGTCGATCGTGTCGGTCATCGCCCCGTTACCCTGCCGCGGCCCGGGTCGACTCGCCCGAGGTCATGTAGTCGACGACCACCTCGCGGTCGAACTGCTCCGCCGGGCCCGATGCCACCATACGGCCCAGGTAGAGGACAGCGATGATGTCGGCCACCTCGAAGACGTCGTTGAGGTTGTGCGAAATGAGGATCACCGCGGTGCCCTGGCTCGATAGGCGTTTGATCAGCTCGAGCACCATCTCTGTCTGCGCCACGCCGAGGGCGGCGGTGGGCTCGTCCATGATCACGAGCTTGGCGGATTGCATGACCGCCTTCGCCACGGCGACCGACTGGCGCTGGCCGCCGGACAGCGATGCGACGGGCTGGCGGATGGAGCGGACCGTCGTCACGTGGAGGTCGTCCAGGGTCTGGCGGGCCGCCAGTTCCATGGAGGACTCGTCGAGCAGGCCGTGGCGCATGGTCTCGTGCCCGAGGAACATGTTCTGCACGATGTCGAGGTTGTCGCACAGCGCCAGGTCCTGGTAGATCGTGGTGATCCCGCGCGCCTCGGCGTCGGTGGGGCTGTGGAAATGGATCGGCGATCCTTCCCACAGGATCTCCCCCTCCGCGGGCTCCCACAGGCCCGACACGGTCTTGATCAGCACGGACTTGCCGGCGCCGTTGTCACCGGCCAGGGCGGTGACCTTGCCGTCCGGCACCGTGAAGTCGACGCCGTCGAGGGCCCTGACCGCCCCGAACACCTTGCTGACGCCCCGCAGTTCCAGCAGCGGCGCACCCTCGGTCATGTTGGCACCCCCTGTGGTGACAGCGGTTCTCAGGACTGGATGGGCTCCCAGTGACCGATCCCCCATCCCTGGTGGGGACGGGGGATCGGTCTGGAAGCTTTTCGATGGCTCGACACTACCCAGCTGGGCTTGTCGAGCCAATAACCCTTACCCGGAGATGCCTGCCGCCTTGCAGTCGGCAGCGTACGAGCCGGTGCAGAGCTGCGACGCCGGCACGAAGTTGTCCTTGATGATCGTGGCGTTCATGTTCTTCGTGGTGACCCACTCAGGTGTCTCGAGGACCGAGGGGACACTGACGCTAGCGGTCGTGTCCTCGGTCGTGCCGTTGACCAGCGACTTCGGCGGCGTCTTGCCGGCCCGCAGGTACAGGGCGAGCGCAACGGCGGCCTGCGCCTCCAGGTAGATCGGCTTGTACGCCGTCCCGCACTGGTAGCCGGACAACACGTTCTGCAGACCCGTCAGCGTGGCGTCCTGCCCCGTGGTCGGGAAGGTCTTGGGCTTCACGTGCAGCGACTGCAGGTACGTGATGACCGGTGCACCGGTCTCGTCATTGGGGATCAGCGCCGAGTTGACGTTCGGGTGCGCCGTGTAGACGGCCTGGAACTCGGTCTCGGCCGTCGGTGGGTCCCACGTCCCGGCCGTGTGGGCCACGGCGGTCCACTTGCCGCTCTTGAAGAGCGGGTTGAGCACGGCGTCGTAGCCCTGGGCGAACAGTGTCGCGTTGTTGTCCGTCACGGCGCCGTGCATCACGACGACCTGCGGCTTCTTGATGTGCCAGGCCGCGACGCAGCTCACGAGACCCTGCCCGATGAGCTTGCCGACCGCCACGTTGTTGAAGCTCACGTAGTAGGCGCGGCTTCCACCGAGGGTGAGACGGTCGTAGTCGATGACCTTGACCCCGCGTGCCTTGGCGTAGCTCTCGATCTGCGCGCCCACGCCCGAGTCGAGCGGGTCGACCAGCAGCACGGTGGCGCCATTGGAGATGTCGGTCTGGGCGTCGGTCAGCTGCGTGGCGTCACTCCCGAGGGCGTTCTGCACCACGTACTGGGACGAGCTCAGGCCGGCTGTCGAGAGGGCCTTGGTGATGTCCGGCTGGTCGAACTCGACGTAGCGAGTCGAGCTCACCGTGTCCGGCAGGATCGCCGCCACCTTCCCCTTGCCGGCAGCCGCCAGCGACTTGAACTGCTTCATGAAGGTGAAGCTGTTGTTGAACGAGCTCGTCGACACGTTGGACGGTGTGGTGGCACGGATTGAGGCCGAGGCCCCCCCGTACACAGCGCCGACCAGCATCGACGACACGGCGAGGGAGAGCCCCCCAAGCATGCCAGCCTTGCGGAATCGCACATTGTCTCCTTTGGTCCGGGCCGCCCGGTCAAGCGGGCCCTCTGATCCCTACCCCAACGGGGGTGGGGTGTGGTGCAGTTTTGTTTCAGGTTCTTGAACCTTATAGAGGCCAAGGTCCTTTTGCTGGGCAGAGCCTGTGCACAGGCGTACAGCGAGGTAAGAGGCGGTCAGGCCTGCCCCGTTGCTGTGGCCCATGCCGCCGCACCGGCCAGGCCGGCGTCGTCACCCAGGGCCGCCGGCACGATCGTCAGGTCGGCCGGGTGGTGTTCGGGCCGGCTCATCACGAGGTCGCGGAGCGGGCCGAAGAACTCCGCGCCCCGGCCGAGCCCTCCGCCGATGACCACGGTGCTCGGGTAGAAGGACATGACGAAGTTGGACACTCCGACGGCACAGGCGGCGATGGCACCCTGCCAGATGGTGATCGCCCTGGCCTCACCGCTCGCCGCCGCCGATTCGACCTCCCGGGCGTCGAGGGGCCCGAGCCCGGCCTCGAGCGCCAGGCGCGCCAGGCCGCTGCCCGATCCCAGCTCCTCGAGCGTGCAGGGCGACCCCTCCCGCCAGGCGCGCCAGTCGATGACGGTGTGGCCGACCTCGGCCAGCGACCGCCTTCCCCGGAGCAAGCGACCGTCGTGGACGACGCCGGCCCCGATGCCGGTCGAGATGGTGAGGTAGGCGACGTCGGCGGTCCCCGCGCCGGCACCGAATGCGGCCTCGCCCACGGCGGCCAGGTCGGCGTCGTTGGCGACGTGGGCCGGCATGCCGAGGCGGGTCGACAGCTCCTCGCTGGACAGCAGGTCGGTCCACCGCTTTGGGAGGTGCGGTGCCCACAGCAGCCGCCCGGCTTCGTAGTCCACGGCGCCCGGCAGGCCCACGACCGCGTGCGAGGCGGCACCGTGACCGCTTTCGGCGCCCACGGCGCCGATGAGGTCGATCAGCGCAGCGGGCACGTCGGCGTGCCCGGGCGTCGCGGCCGAACGCCGCAGCAGGACGTTGCCCCGGTGGTCCACGAGCGCGGCGCGCATCTGCGTGCCGCCGATGTCAGCCGCCAGGACGGCGCGCGCGATCACGCGAGGGTCCTCATGGCGCCAGTCTCTCTCGGGGGGCGACCCGCACGCACCCGCGCGCGGCGCTTCACCAGGTGGTGACGGCGTACGTCTCTGGGGCGCCCTTGAGGTGCTTGATGAGCTCGGCCTCGCCGAGCAGACCGCTCTGCGAGCCGACCTCCTGGACCACGCTCATGGCGTTCACCGGGGCCCAGGCCAGCGCCACCTCCAGCGGGAGGCCCTTCACCAGTGCGGCGACGAGCGCCGAGGCGAAGGCGTCCCCGGCGCCGGTCCGTTCAATCGGTGGGGAGGGATCGGGGTACGCGGGGACGCGGTAGCGCTGCACCCCGTCCGACGCGTAGGCCCCCTCGGGTCCGTCCGTGACGACGACGATCCCCGGCCCCAGCCGGTGCAGGGACTCGAGGAGGTCGGCCAAGCGGCCGTGGTCCCCGCCGCCGATTTCGACGGCCTCCTCCCGGTTGCAGACCAGCACGTCGGCCCGCTGGTAGAGGCCCTGCATGGCCGCCGTGCCCTGGGCGATCTGGAACGTCCCCGGTTGGAATGCCAAGCGCACCGAGGGCTCGGAGCGGAGCCAGGCGACGATCCGGTCTAGGTACGCGGCTCCGTCGGAGCCGACCGAGCTGAGGTAGACCCAACGGGGGATCTCACGCGGGCTCAGGTCGGGCCAGTGGTAGTCGTAGAGCTCGTGGTGGACCAGGATCGTGCGGTCCTGGCCGAACCAGAGCACGAAGTTGCGATTGCTCGGTTGCCGGGGGTCGAAGCGCACGAGGTGGGTGTCGACGCCCTCGCGCTCGAGCGCCGCCTGCATGGTGCGGCCGATCTCGTCGGTCCCGACATGGGCCGCGATGGCGGTCGAGATCCCGAGGCGCGAGAGGCCCACGGCGGCGTTGGCGGCGTTCCCGCCGGCCTCGACCGTCAGTGCGTACTCGAAAGGGACCTTGCCGCCGAAGGGCAGGTCCATCCAGTGGCCGTGGTCGTCCTCCCAGATGCGGATGTGCGCGTCCGACAGCCGGATGAACACATCGGTCGCGGCGTCGCCCACGCTGAGCACGTCATAGTGCATGGGGATATGTGACTCCTGATCGCGGGTGCCCAACAGGGCATTTGGTCACGATGCGTCCCCCGGGGGGACCAAATGCCCTACGCCGGCACCTCGTCGGGCCCGTACCCGGCCTTCTTGAGCAGGCGGCGCAGGTTGGCCAGCTGCTCGGCGTCGATGTCCTTGTGGCGTCCCGGGTCGAAGGTCTCGGTCTCGCCCCCGATCGTGACCAGGATGTTGCCCTTGTGGGTCTCCTGCACGTCGGCTACGGCATTGAGCAGCGAGAGGACCGAATGCCACTCGATGTTGTGGCTCAGGGGGTGCCGGAAGATCTGGGCCATCGTGTCGCGGTGATGGCTGTTCAGGTGCTCGGGC
This sequence comes from Acidimicrobiales bacterium, assembly GCA_049514295.1. GTDB lineage: Bacteria > Actinomycetota > Acidimicrobiia > Acidimicrobiales > RAAP-2 > Bog-473. Next base: position 3,921 of record JBEKVF010000018.1, on the reverse strand, counting down.
GCTGGCACGTTCGCTCCTCCCGTATCGTCGTGCTCCGACGGCCCGACCTGGCCATGCTGGCACTGCGGAGAGTCTGCGTGCCCGGCGGCAACACCGGAAGTGCCGAAGGACCCCAATTGCCCTGTAGAACGGCAGGGCATCGGCCGGGCAACGGGCCGGACCTTTGGCCCTATCACCCGCCAGCACGGGCAATGGAGACTTGGGGCGGATGTCGGACAGGCATCGGCGTCAGAGGAGGCCCGCACATGAGCAGCGACGACGAGTGGTCACCCGACGAGGCCCTGGGCACGGAGACGTTCCGCCAGGGTGACGTCGCCGAGGACGAGGGCGAGCGCATCAGCCCCTCCTTCCGCGAGGCGATCGAGCAGGATCCCTCCATCGACCCGACCCTGGTCGCCGACGAGCTGGAGCTGCAGGAACTGGGGGCGCAGCTCGACGACCCCGAGCTCCTGGTGACCCTGGAGGGCGGCATCGACGACCCGGACGGGATCGACACCCCCCGCCCGCCGCTCCACCCCGAGGTCGATCAGGGGTGGGACCTGAACGCCCCGCTCGTCGCCGACGAGGCCGACGAGGACGACGAGGACGACGAGGAGGCCGAGCCGGCGCCGGGTTAGTCGAGCTCCCTCAGCCCGAGCCTCCCGCATGCCGCTGCGAGGCCGGCACGGGCACGGGGGTCGGCCACCTGTTCAATGAGCAGCTGGGCCTGCGCGTGCTGCGAGCGCCCGAAGAGCTCGGCGCAGCCGTGCTCGCTGATCACGGCCGAGTGTTGGAAGGACGTCACGGGGTTGGTCAGGACCGGGACGACCGTCGACGAGTCCGTCTTGTCGTGCCAGGCGTGCAACGCCACGATCGCGTGCCCGCCCGGAGAGTGCAGGGCCCCGGAGACGAAGTCGGGCTGCCCGCCGAATCCCGAGTGGATCTGCTCGTCCACGAAGCTGGCGTTGGCCTGGGCGAACAGGTCGACCTGCATGGCCGCGTTGATCGAGAGCATGCAGGGGTGGGTGGCGATGCGCGCCGGGTCGTTGACGGTCTCCGTCCGCAGCATGCGGAGCTGCTCGTTCCGGTCCGCCCAGCGGTAGAGCTCGGGTGAGCCGATCAGGAAGGAGGTGTAGACCGGTGCCTCCGGATCGAGCGCGCCGGCGTGGTCGAGGTCCATGACCCCGTCGCTGATCATCTCCGACCACACGCGCAGCCCCCGGCGGCCCGACATCATCCGGGCCGCCACGGTGGGGATGAGCCCGATGCCGAGCTGCAGCGTCGTGCCGTCGGCCGCGAAGGCGGCCACGCGCTCACCGATGGCGCTTGCCGCCTCCTCGGATCCGTGCCCGGCGGGGGAGGTCAACGGCTCGTCGACCTCCAGGAGGCCGTCGATCGACTCCAGGGGGATCTCGCCGGCACCGAACGTGTAGGGCATGTGGGGATTCACTTGTGCCAGGACCAGGCCACCACGAGCCCGCGTCTGCTCGATGGCGGCCGGCAGGACGTTGACCTCGATCCCGAGGGAGATCTTGCCGTCCCGGGGCAGTGACGTATGGATCAGAACCGCGTCCGGCTGGCGCACCGTGTCGAAGAGGCGAGGCACGAGCGAGAGCCGCATGGGCAAGTAGTCGAGCATCGGGTCGTGGCGCATGCCCGGGCCGACGAACGGCGTCTCACAGATGAAGGAACGATGCTTGGCGAAGTCGTACTGGGCGTTGAGCTGGAACACGCGGCAGGTCTCGAGCGCCTCGGTGAGGGCCCGGATCAACGTGAACGGCGTCGCCGAATTGCCGGAGATCACGATCCGCGGCTCCCGCCCGCCCAGAGCACGGATCCGCGCGACCACCTCCTCGAAGGTGAGCGTCTGCATGGACTCAGTGTCACAGAGGCCAACGGCCGCAAACAGGGACATTGGACCCTATCGGCATCGCCGTTGATCAGGGACGATCGGTTTAGTTGGCGCGCGCCAGGCGTAGTTGCGGAGGTATGGGTCGTGAAGGAAATTCGATGGTTCGAGGAGATCGGGCTGAAGGACACGGGCTCGGTGGGTGGCAAAGGCGCCAACCTCGGTGAGTTGACCGCGGGGGGCCTCCCGGTCCCCCCGGGGTTCGTCATCACGGGTGAGGCGTATCTCGACGCCGTCGGGCGGGCGGGAATCCGGGAGCGGCTGGTGGCCATCCTGGCCGAGGCGCGCACTGCGTCGCAGGACGACCTCGACCGCCTCGCCGGTGAGGCCCGCGGCCTCGTGCACGGTGTCCCGATCCCCAAGGACCTGGCCACCGACATCGTGAAGGCCTACGGGCGTCTTGGCGCGGACATCCGGGTGGCCGTGCGGTCGTCGGGCATCGGCGAGGACGCCGAAGGGACCTCCTTCGCCGGCATGAACGAGACATTCACCAACGTCGCCGGCGAGGAGCAGCTCTTGGCCCGCGTCGTGGACTGCTGGGCCTCGCTGTGGGGTGCTCGCTCCATCTTCTACCGGGGCGACAAGGATCTGACCGCGGAGCCGTCGATCGCCGTGGTTGTGCAGGAGATGATTCCCTCGGTGCGCTCGGGCGTGATGTTCACCATCGACCCCTCGACCGGCGAGACGGACCACATCGTGATTGAGGCCGCCTTCGGCCAGGGCGAGGTGGTCGTGAGCGGCCTGGTCGAGCCCGACACCTACGTGGTGTCGAAGGACGGGCCGCGGCTGTTGCACGCGCGAGTGGGTACCCAGTTCTTCGAGATCGTGCGCGGGCCCGACGGCGAGGACCAGCGGATCGAGCTCGACGCCGTCGAGGGCGGCCGCCGGGTGCTCTCCGACCAGGAGGTCATCGAGGTGGCGCGCATCGGCCTCGCCGCCGAGGCCCACTACGGCTCGCCGCAGGACACGGAATGGGCCATGGACAGCGGCCGCACGTACCTGGTGCAGTCCAGGCCCGTCACCGCGGTGGGCGGTGTCGCCGCGTCTGCGTCGGCCGAGCTGGGCACGTTGCTCGTGCAGGGCCTCGCGGCTTCCGCGGGCCGGGCTTCCGGGGTCGTGCGCGTGCTGCAGACCCCCGACCAGGGCGATCGCCTGCAGGCCGGAGAGGTCCTGGTGGCGCCCATGACGAGTCCGGACTGGGTGCCCACCATGCGGCGTGCCGCGGCGATCGTGACCGACGGCGGCGGCATGACCTGCCACGCCGCCATCGTGTCGCGCGAGCTCGGCGTCCCCGCCGTCGTGGGTGCCCGTAACGCCACGACGGTACTGCGTGACGGCGAGCTCGTCACCGTCGACGGCGCCCAGGGAACGGTGACTGAGGGTGCTGTGGCCCCGTCGGTCACGGTCTCGGCTCCGGCCGCAGCTCCGCAGCAGACGGGCCTCAATGGGCCGGGTGCACTCGCCACGAAGATCTACGCCAACCTGGCCTTCGCCGAGCACGCCGAGGAGGTGGCGGCGATGCCGGTCGACGGCGTGGGGCTGCTGCGCGCCGAGTTCATGGTGACCGACGCCCTGAAGGGGGTCCACCCGCGCAAGCTCCTCGAGCGCGGCGACGAGAAGACGTTCGTCGACGACATGGCCAAGTCGCTTCTGCGCATCACGAGGGCCTTCGAGCCGCGGCCCGTTGTGTACCGCAGCATCGACTTCCGCTCCAACGAGTTCTCCAACCTCGAGGGGGGCGACCAGTACGAGCCGCATGAGGAGAACCCCATGATCGGCTACCGGGGCTGCTACCGCTACGTGCGGGAGCCCGATCTGTTCCGCCTCGAGCTCGACGTGCTCGATCGGGTGCTGCAGGAGACGGGGAACATCGTGCTGATGATCCCCTTCGTGCGCACGGCCTGGGAGCTCGAGGCCTGCCTCGATGTCGTCGACGCCAGCCCGGTTGCCGGATCGCTCCCGGTGTGGGTGATGGCCGAGGTGCCGTCCGTCGCCTACTGGATCCCGACCTACGCGTCCATGGGGATCTCGGG
>JBEKVF010000017.1:0-14208 GCA_049514295.1 Acidimicrobiales bacterium | reverse complement strand
GATGTCGGCGAGGGGCACGTCGAGGCCCCGGCGCACGTGCAGGATCTCGGGTCCGGCCACGAGACGAGCGTACGAGGACCCGGTTACGCTCCGGTGCATGGACTACCGCCACCTCGGACGCTCAGGCATGGAAGTCTCGGCCCTCGCCTACGGGAACTGGATCACCCACGGCAGCCAGGTTGAGGAGGCTGCTGCGGTGGCCTGCGTGAAGGCCGCGCTCGACGCCGGGATCACCACTTTCGACACGGCGGACGTGTACGCCATGGGCGCGGCCGAATCGGTCCTCGGTCGGGCACTCAAGGGCGTGCGCCGGGAATCCATCGAGATCTTCACCAAGGTCTACTGGCCCACCGGCCCCAACCCGAACGACCGCGGCCTGTCGCGCAAGCACATCACGGAGTCGCTGCACGCCTCGCTCGAGCGGCTGCAGACCGACCACGTCGACCTGCTCCAGGCCCACCGCTACGACTACGAGGCCCCGCTCGAGGAGACGCTGCGCGCCTTCGACGACCTCGTCCGCCAGGGCAAGGTCCACTACGTGGGCGTGTCGGAGTGGACGGCGGAGCAGATAGAGGACGCGCTGCGCCTGGCCGACGAGATGGGCTTCGACCGCATCGTGTCCAACCAGCCCCAGTACTCGCTGATCTGGCGGGTGATCGAGGCCGAGGTGGTCCCGCTGTGCCAGAAGGAGGGCGTGGGCCAGATCGTGTGGTCGCCGCTCGCCCAGGGCATCCTGACCGGCAAGTACCTCCCCGGCGTCACGCCGCCAGAGGGCACGCGGGCGACCGGACCCGAGGGCGGGGAGATGAACTGGCTCCTGCGCGACGAGGTGCTCGAGCCCGTGCAGGCCTACGCCGCCCTGTGCCGCGAGGCGGGCTACACCCCGGCTTCGGTGGCGCTGGCATGGGTGCTCCAGAACCAGAACGTGAGCAGCGCCATCGTCGGGGCGAGCCGGCCCGAGCAGATCGCCGAGAACGTCAAGGCGCTCGACGTGGTGCTCGAGCCTGATTTCGTCGAGGCGATTGAGGAGGCGCTGGCGCCGTCCACCCTGTTCGACCCCGGTTTCACCCTCAGTCCCGCCAGCCGGGCGGAGGCGTGACCCGGGGGATCAGCCGGGCTGGGCGAACCGGGAGCTGAACGAGCGCACCTCGAAGGTGGAGTGCGTGCGCTGTTCCTCGAAGACCCGGGTATAGCCCGTGTGTGCGATGCGCCACCCCTCCGCCGTCAACCGGTAGCGGTCGGCGTAGAACGCGGTCCCGTCGATCTCCATGTCGGCGGCCGTCACGATCACGCGGTCCTGCAGGTACCACGTCCCCTCGGCCGTCGTGTCGGAGGTGAAGGTGATCTCGGGATGATGACCGTGGTGCTCGGTGACGATGCCGGGGTCGCCCAGGACGGCGGCCAGCCAGGACACGATGGCCGCCCGCCCCTCCAGCACGGTCTTGCCGTCCTCGTAGGAGGCGGTGGCGTCCTCGGCCAGCAGCGCGCCGAGGTCCTCGAATTGCTTGAGGTCCAGCGTGCGGAAGTACGCGTACTTGAGGCGCCGAATGGCCTCGAGCTCGGCCGCGGTGTCCATGTGCGCACCCCTTTCGGTCCGGCCCCCGGTGCGGTCACCGACGGCCGTCGGCCAGGGTACTTTCCGGATGAGTGGCGGTCGTCCCGGGTACGGACCAGCATGCACGCAGTGCCGACCGACAGAAAGCGCCAGCGGATAGCCGCCTACGGCGTGGCCCGCGACCCAGAAGGGCGCCTCCTGCTGGCCCGGGCTGCGCCCTCCCTCACCCTGCGCGGGCGCTGGTTCCTCCCCGGGGGCGGCGTCCAGCACGGCGAGAGCCCCCCGGACTCGCTGCGCCGCGAGATGGAGGAGGAGTCCGGGCTGACGGTCTCGCTCGGGCCCCTCCTCGACGTCCTCTCCGACGTGCGCACGCTCCCCGACGGGGTCAGCCTGCACACCGTGCGCCTCATTTACCGGGTGGACTCGTGGGAAGGCCCCCTGCGGCCCGAGGTCGGCGGCACCACCGATGCCGTGGGGTGGTTCACCCTCGACGAGGTCCGGGACATGCCGCTCGCGCTCTACGTCCAGACCGTGGTGGACCACCTCCCGTGACGACGCCCGACGAGAGCGGCCGGCAGCACCACGTCGTGATCATCGGGTGCGGCTTCGGCGGGCTCTTCGCGGCCCGGGCCCTGAAACGCGCGCCGGTCCGCGTGACGCTGATCGACCGCACGAACCACCACCTCTTCCAACCGCTGCTCTACCAGGTGGCCACCGGCATCCTGTCCGAGGGCCAGATCGCCCCCGCGATCCGCGACATCTTCCGGAACTACCCCTCGCTGCGCGTCGTGCTGGGCGAGGTGGAGCACATCGACGTCGACAAACGACTGATCCACGCCGACGAATTCGGCAACCCGCTGACGATCGCCTACGACAGCCTGATCGTGGCCGGCGGCGCGGCGACCTCGTATTTCGGGCGCGACGAGTTCCGTGCCGCGGCGTCGGGCATGAAGTCGCTCGACGATGCCCTCGTCCTGCGGGGCCAGATCTTCGGCGCCTTCGAGCTGGCCGAGGCCGAGGCGGACGACGAGGCGCGCAAGCGGTTGATGACGTTCGTCGTCGTGGGCGGAGGCCCGACGGGTGTCGAGATGGCGGGCCAACTGAAGGAGCTGTCCCGGCGCGCACTGCGGCGCAACTACCGGAGGATCAACCCCCACGACACCCGCGTCGTCCTGGTCGAGGGGGTCGACCGGCTCCTGGCATCCATGGGTCCGCGGCTCTCCCGCCTGACCGCGCGCGACCTCACCCGCATGGGCGTCGAGATCCACCTGGGCGCCATGGTGACCAACATGGACGACGAGGGCGTCGTGATCACGACGAAGGACGGTGCGATCGAGCGGATCCCGGCCGCCACGAAGGTCTGGGCGGCCGGGACGCGCGCCTCTGGCCTGGGGGCGCACCTCGCCGAAGCCACCGGGGCCGAGGTCGACACGGCCGGGCGGGTCGTCGTGGCGCCGGACTGCTCGGTGCCCGGGCATCCCGAGGTCTTCGTCGTGGGCGACCTCATGGCGCTCGACGACCTGCCGGGGGTGGCCGAGGTGGCCATGCAGTCGGGGGCCCACGCCGCGCACACGATCGTGCGCCGCCTGGAGGGCGAGCCACCCAAGCCCTTCCGCTACCACGACCTGGGCACGCTGGCCGTGATCTCCCGGTTCCGGGCGGTGGCCAAGATCGGGCCGCTGCGGGTCGGGGGCTTCACCGGCTGGCTGCTCTGGCTCGTGGTGCACGTCACCTTCCTGACCGGCTTCAAGAACCGGTTCGGCGCGCTGACCCGCTGGGCGATCAGCTTCGTCGGGCGGGGCCGGTACGAGCGGGCGCTGACCGGCCGCTGGGTGGCCGGCACGGAGGAGCCCACCGAATCTGCGTAAGGTTCCGACCAAGAAACGCAGACCCACAGGGGGGGATCGACCCATGCCCATCAACGTGACGCCCATTGCCGGGCTCAGTGACGACATCAACGACATCCGGCTCCGCACGGCCCGCATCGTCAACGAGAAGATCCTGCCCGACGAGTCGCTGCTCTGGCACGCGCGGGGCAGCGAGGTCACCGACGCCGAGCGGGCGGAGGCCAAGGCACGGCGCGCCGAGATCCAGGCGAAGGTGAAGGCCGAGGGGCTGTGGGCGCCCCACCTGCCGCCCGAGTACGGCGGCATGGGCATCGACTTCCTGGCCCACGCCTACATGAACGAGATCCTGGCTTACGCCGTGGGCGCCGCCGCGCTGTTCGGCGTGGTGGCGCCGAACTCGGGCAACCAGACCATCCTGGTCAAGTACGGCACCGAGGAGCAGAAGAAGAAGTGGCTGCTCCCCCTCGTCGAGGGCACCATGCAGTCGGGCTTCTCCATGACCGAGCCCGAGAACGCAGGCTCGGACCCGCGCTCCATCAAGACGACGGCCATCCGAGAGGGCGACGAGTGGGTCATCAACGGGCACAAGTGGTTCACGTCCAACGGGCTGGCGGCCGACTTCTTCATCGTGATGTGCCGGGCCAAGGAGTCCAAGGACGACGAGGGGCCGGGGCGGATGGCCCAGATCATCGTGCCCACCTCGAACCCGGGGGTGATCATCGAGCGCGGCATCGGGATCTGGGGCAGCCCGAAATCGGACCATTGCGAGGTGCGCTACGACAACGTCCGGGTGCCGCTGGACAACCTGCTCGGGCAGGTCGGTGACGGTCACCGGGCCGCCCAGGACCGCCTCGGCGCGGGCCGGATCTTCCACTGCATGAACTCGGTCGGCCAGATGTGGCGCGCCTTCGACCTGATGATCGAGCGCATGCTGACCCGCGAGGTGCACGGCGGCCTGCTCAAGGACAAGCAGTTCATGCAGGGCTTCGTGGCCGACAGCTACATGGACCTGCAGGCGGCCCGGCTGATGACGATCCACGCCGCCGAGAAGGTGGACAAGGGCGATCCCCAGGCCCGCACGGAGATCAGCGCCATCAAGGTCTTCGTCCCGGCCGCCTACATCCGCGTCGTCGACCGCGCCATTCAGGTCTGGGGCGCCGCCGGGGTCACCAACGACCTCCCGCTGGCCCAGATGTACCTGGGCGCGCGCACGCTGCGCCTGGCCGACGGGCCCGACGAGGTGCACCGCATCCTCATCGCCAAGAACGTCCTGCACCACTACGAGAAGGGCGAGAGCTGGGACTTCGCCGGATGACCCCGCGATGACCTGGGTGGCGGGCCCGGGGGTGTCCGCGTTCTCCGACGGCCTGTTCGAGGGATCGGTGGCCGTCATCACCGGCGGGGGCACGGGGCTCGGGCGCGAGGTCGCCCACGCCTTCGCCCACCTGGGCGGGCATGCCGTCATCGCGGGCCGGACCGCGGCGCGGCTCGAGGAGGTGGCGACGTCCATTGCTGCGGGTGGGGGCAGCTGCGTTGCGGTGCCCACCAACATCCGCGAGCCCGCGCAGGTCGACGCTCTGCGCGACGCCGTCTACGACCGCTTCGGCCGGGTCGACTTCCTCGTCAACAACGCGGGCGGGCAGTTCCCCGGGCTGCCCAGCACGATCTCCGACAACGGGTGGCGGGCGGTGGTCGACCTGAACCTGAACGGGACCTGGAACATGACGAGCCGCTTCATGGGGCCCATGGCCGACGCGGGGTCGGGCGCCATCGTGAACGTGGTGCACACGTTCTCCTTCGAGCGGGGTGCGCCGATGTTCGTGCACTCGGGAGCCGCCCGGGCCGGGGTGGTCAACATGGTCAAGACGCTGGCGCCGTACCTCATGCGCCGTGGCGTCACGATCAACGCCTTCGCCCCCGGCATCTTCTCGACGCCGGGCATGGTCGCCTCCGAGCTGGCCACGGTCGGGCGTACCGAGGCGGGCTTCACCGACGAGCTGGTGGCCGAGGGGACGACCGTCCGCATGGGCACCGTCGACGAGATGGCCGCCATCGTCCTCTTCCTGTGCTCCCCCGCCGCACGCTACGTGTGCGGCGCCACGATCATCGCCGACGGGGCCTCCATGCAGACGAACTGGCCTCACTTCTTCCCGGAGGGGGAGATGTAAGCAGGGTCCCGCTCCATGGTCGCCGGAGCCGTGCGCGCCAGCACGGCGGCCGCGACGCACATCGCCGCGAAGGCGGCGGCCCCCAGCCCGAGCCGGACCGGGTTGTCCGTGAACATCTCGGCGAAGATCCAGACGCTCAGGGCGATGCTCACGATGGGGTCGACGACGACGATCAGGGGTTGGGAGACGCTGAGCGGCCCGACGTGCAGCGCGGCCTGGTTCAGGAGCTCGGCGGCGATGCCGGCCACCGCGAGTGCGTAGACGGGCCAGTGGGTGAACATCCCGGCCGGCCCGAACTGGGTGAGCGTGTCTCCACAGCCGGCGCAGCACCAGCCCGAAGACCAGCTCGGTGACCAGCAGGGGCTGCACCACCGACATCTGGCCGTTGTGCAGCGCCAGGGCCTGGAACACGAAGGCCCCGGCCAGGGCGATCCAGCCCAGCAGCCAGAGCGGATTGGACAGCAGGTAGCGGACGAAGCGCCATCCCTTGGAGTGGCCGGGGTCGCCGGTGCTGGCGATGTGCTGCATGACGAGGTTGAGGGCGTTGCAGAACGCCGCCACCAGCGCGAACAGGATCGTCACGTCACCCGCCTCGGTGCGGGGACCTCGCCATCGGTCACAACACGGGCCCCGCGACCCGGGCCATCAGGCCCGGTGGTCAGCCCTTCCGGGCGGTGCACGCCCAGCCGAGGTCGTAGGTGCGCACCCGAAGCGAGCCGAAGCCCGCCGCGGCCAGCCGGCCTTCGAGCTCCTCGGGCGCGATCGGGTTGTAGGTGTCACCCTCGTGGAAGGCGGCGCTGCCCTCGCTGTAGGCGCCGTCCGCGGCCACCAGGACGCCGCCCGGGACGAGGACCCGGGCCAGCTCGGCGAAGGCCCGGTCCTGCGCGTCTGTGGGCGCGATGTGGTGGAGCATATGGAAGGAGGCGGCTCCGGTGAAACGCCCCGGCGCGAAGTCCAGGGCGGTGGCGTCGCCGACCACGACGTCGACGTTGCCGCCGGCCAGCCGCTGCGCCAGCGCGGCCGCCAGGCCCTCGTCCACCTCGACCGCCGTGAGGTGCGCTGTCTTGGTGCGCAGGACATCGGTCGTGAACCCGGGGCCGGGGCCGATCTCGATCGCCTCGTCGCCCAGCTCGACCTCGCGCAGCGCCACCGGGAGGATCGTCTCGTGCACCATCTTGCGCCACTCCTCGCTGGCGCAGAACTGCATGTGGCCGGCGTTCACGCGACGCTCAGCCAGGCGCGCTGAGCTGGTACTCGTCCTTCCACCAGCGCGCGGCGCGCACCTCCTCGGGGTCGGTGCGCAGGGAGGGGTCCTGGTCCAGGTCCGCGGGCGTCGGGCCGATACGCTCGGCGATCGGGCGCAGCGCGTCGAGGTCGAATCCGTAGCACCGCGCCGCCGTCTCGCCCAGCAGCTGGCGGGCGTCCTCGACGGGGATGCCGCCGAAGTCGCTGCGCAGGCGCTCCTGGGTGTGGGGCCAGGTGCCCTCGGGGTGCGGGTAGTCGGTCCCCCACATCACGACGTCGCAGCCGAGCACGTGGCGGCGGCGGATCTCCTCCCTGGACATGGTCGACGCGCCGATGAAGAGGTTCTCGCCGAAGTAGTCCGAGGGCAGCTTCGAGATCTTCCCCTTGAGCAGCGCGGCCATCTTCTTGGTCGTGTGCCCGCCGCCCATGTACTGGTCCCACTTCCACATCATGTCGGCCGCCCAGTAGGCGGCGGCCTCCGTGACCACGTACTTGAGGCGCGGGTAGCGCTCGAAGACACCCGAGAAGAGGAGGTGCCACATGGGCCGGGCGGCCCACCACACGACCTCGGCGAGGTAGATCCCGATGTTGTCGTTGTACTCGTCCTGGGGCGCCTCACCCGAGTGGGTGTGCACCGGGAACCCGGCCTCCTGGCAGGCGGCCCACACGGGGTCGTAGTCGGGGTGGTTGTAGGGCACGAGGTCGTGCCACATGGTGGGCACCATGATCCCGCGGATGCCCGGCTGCTCCACCAGCCACTCGATCTCGGCCACCGAGCGCTCGACGCCGTGCGTGATGGGGACCAGCGCGATGCCACCGTGGCGCTCCGGGCTGCGGGCGCACATCTCGGCCAGGAACCGGTTGTGCGCCCGGGCGCCGGCGAAGGCGAGCTCGGGGTCGGCGATGGCGCCGGCAGAGAGTCCGGCGCCGAAGGGCGGGGAGGCCATGCCGGTGATGGCGTCGGCGTCGGCGAACATGACCTCGGCGGTGACCCCGTCGGCATCGAGCTCCTTGTCGCGCTGCTCAATGTCCCAGGCGCCGCGCAGCCCCTCCTCGTTGTCCGTCTCCCACCCCATGATGTAGTCGTAATTCATCTGGAGCTGCTGGTCCCGGTTGGCGTGGCGCTCGGCCAGGTACTCGTCGAACTGCCGGTGGTACTTCGCGTCGAGATAGGGCCGGTACTCCTCGCAGTGCAGCCCGGCGTGGGCGTCGGCCGAGATGATCGTGTAGCGCTCGCTCATCGCTTCGCCCCGAGCACCGAGAGGTCGTCGTAGCGCTGGTGGATGAAGGGCTCGAGCCCGGCCCGCGGCACCGGGCCGATGACGCGACCGACCTGGGTCGAGGCCCGCTCCGTCCAGTTCAGGTCCACCATGCGGCGCACGACGAGATCGGCCACCGGGTCGAGGGGGGCCTCCTTGAGGATCAAGTCGCCGTCGATGCCCTCGTGGAGGCGGGTGCGCTCGGTCTTCTCGCCGTACACCAGCAGCGGGTCCTGGTCGAGCACGCCGGCCTCCTCGCACGAGGGCGACAGCTTGAACCAGAAGTCCGTCTTGGCCAGCTCGTAGTTCTCCCTGGTCTCGCTGATGCGTCCAGTGATCTCACAGATGACAGATCCCATGCGGGCGATGTGGGCCGACACCCGGTCGCCGTCGCGGTGCACTTCGACCTCGGCCAGCTTCTTGGGCTCGCCGTTGACCTCGCGCCCCCCGATGAGGGACTGCTCGGTCGTCATGGGCATGAGGATCGGGTACTCCCCCAGCCGGTTCTCGTGGCGCGCCTGGACGCCGATCCAGCCGGCACCGAACACGGGGAGGCCGGGCATCTCGACCCGGGTGATCGTGATGCGCACGAGCGGGTCGAGCCCGGGCTCCAGCGGCGGCGGCAGCACAGCGGCGATGATCTCGGGATCGGTCTCGTAGACGGCGGTCACCGCCTCGGACCAGATGTCGGCCTTCTTGGCCTCGATCTCCCGGTTGACCTGGTTGGCACGGGCGCCGTACCTGATTGTCTGCATGTCTCCTCCCATCTCGCTCGGCGTCACCACGCCCGCAGGATCTGCGTGGGGTCGAACGCGTTGCAGGTCGTGTCGGTCGGCCAGTCCCCCGGGGCCAGCGGCCGGGCCACCTCGTTCACGAGCGGCCCGACGCGGTCGCCGACCGGGCGCAGCAGGTCGAGGTCGAAGCCGTAGAAGGAGGCCGCCGTCGACTCCACCATGGACCGGACCTCGGGCTCGGGGTAGTCGGCGAACGCCACCCGCAGCGCCTCCGTCGTGTACGGGTAGCTGCCCTCGGAGTGGGGGTAGTCGGCGCCCCACATCACGTGCCCGACGCCCAGCTCGCGGCAGAGGGGGGCCTCGCTGGGGCGCAGGAAGCTGGCGCCGATCCAGAAGTTGCGCGCGAAGTACTCCGAGGGGGTCATCGTCATCTTCGCTGCGGCGGCGCCGAAGAAGTTCGCCTCGGCCGCGTTGGCCGTCGTCATGCGGCCGTAGAACCAGTCGAGCGTCTGCAGACCGCGGGGCAGCCAGGCGACGCCCTGCTCCGTGACGGCGAAGCGCAGCGTGGGGTAGCGCTCCAGCACGCCGGAGAAGATGAGGTGCCACACCGAGCGGTGGCTGAACCAGGGGATCTCGATGAGCATCATCGCCCGGGCCGCCTCGTGCTCGCCGTAGTCGGGCAGGGCGCTACCGCCGTGGATGTTGATGGGGACGTCGAGCTCGGTGCAGAGGCGCCACAGCGGCTCGTAGTGGTCCTCCCACAGCGGCGGCAGGTGGGAGTTGGGTGGGATGGACGGCAGGAGGATGCCGCCGAAGGGATCGAATGTGGCGGCGGCCCAGCGCACCTCGGCGAGGGCGTCGTCGATGTCGTTGGCGAAGACCTGCACGATGCCGGCCCGCCGGCCCGGCGTGCGGGCGCAGAAGTCCGCCAACCAGCGGTTGTGGGCCTGGACGCCGGCCCAGCGCCGCTCGTAGTCCTCGGGCGTGGGCGGCAGCGCGACCAGGTTGCCCTCGGCGAAGAAGGGCGGGACGGTGTTGGGGAAGAGCACCTCGGCCGCGATGCCGTCGGCCTCGGTCTCGGCCAGGCGCCGGTCGCTGTCCCAGCTGCGGTAGGCGATGGGCGCGATGAGATCGGCGTAGGGGTTCACGTACTCGGCGGCCCAGGCGTCGAATTCGTCGTGCCAGCGGCTGGCCAGGTACGGGCGGTAGTCCTGAATGTCGCCCCCGGCATGCCCGTCGGCCGAGACGACCGTGTAGCGCCCCAGCGCCGTGGCGGCCATCAGCTCAACGCCGCCGGAGGGAGCTTCCCGGCCCCGATCGCGTCGGCCCGGCGGTGCAGCATCTCGGCGCACTCCTCGAGCCCGTGGCCGATGATGAAGTCACCCCGCTTCACGCCCTGCACGCAGAAGCGACCGAGCTCGTGGAGGTCCATCACCTCCACGGAGCGGCCCGCCGCCTGGAGCTGCGCCTTGAACTCCCCGAAGGTCGTGCCCGGCGCGGGGGGCCTCGGCTTGGTGCGGGCGAGCTCGGTAGGCCGGTTGCGCTGGGCGCTCCACAGGCCGGTGTCGAGCAACCCTCCCGACGGGTAGAACACGGCCGCCCGCACGTCGGTGCCCGCCGCGACCAGCTGGTGGGCCAGCGCCTCGGTGAGGCAGGAGATGGCCGCCTTGCTCGACGCGTAGACCGAGGCGTAGGGCACGGGGGCGATGCCTCCGTCCATGCTCGACGTGTTGACCACGACGCCGGGCTCCCCCGACTCGATCATGCGGGGCACGAACGACAGCATGCCGTTGGCCACGCCGAACACGTTGACCGAGAAGCACCAGGTCCAGTCGTTGGCCTCCTGCTCCCAGGGGCGCCCGCCGCCGCCCGAGGTCACGCCCGCGTTGTTGAAGAGGAGATGGCAGGCGCCCTCGCGGGAGAACACGTCCGCCGCCAGCGCCTCCACCGACTCCGCCGACGAGACGTCGGTCAGGACGCCCCGCACCTCACCCGCGTCCGCCAACTCCTTCACGGCGAGCTCGAGCACCGGCGCCTCGACGTCGGCGATGACGACCCGCGCCCCCTCCTCGAGCAGCGCCTCGGTGATGCCGCGGCCGATGCCACCCGCTCCCCCGGTGACGACGGCCACCTTGCCGTTCAGATCATCCAAATTTGTCGCCCCCGTGTTTCTGACGCCCCGTCAGGGGCCCACCATATCCTCACCCGGGGCCGGGTGGTAGGCGCGGTGCGACCGTCCCGACACAACGGGGCGACAAGATGCGCCGTTCCCCGCAACGGGTGCTGTAGCGTCGGGCTGCAGTCCAAGACCGAGAGGTGGCACCCGTGAATCAGCGTCGTTGGTGGCAGGGGATCTGCATCGGCCTGGTAGGCGTCGCCCTGACGCTCGCCCCGATGACCGCAGCGTCCGCGCACGGCAAGTCGAAACACCACTCGTCGAGCAGCACCAAGGGCTCAGCCCCCAACAGCGCCATGTGCCAGAAGGTCAAGACCGAGCAGACCGGCTCGAGCTCGGTCGGAGTGGCCATCGAGAAGGCCATGGAATCGGGCAACTTCGCCGCAGCCAAGCAGGCCATGCTCAGCGCCTACAGCACCGACGCGGCCAACGTGCAGAAGGCGCTCGCCGTGATCAAGACGGCGCCGTCCAACGTCCAGTCGGCGTTCAAGAACCTGCTCACCTTCGTGCAGCAGATCAAGACCGACATCCAGAACGCCTCGAGCCTCCAGGGTCTGATCACGTCCTTCGAGAGCCTGGGCAAGAACCAGCAGCTGGTGACCGACGGCACGACCATCGCCAACTGGTACACGGGGGTCTGCGGGGGCTCCCTCATCACGGCGACGACGACCAGCCTCCCGTAGGGAACTCGCCGCAGGGCAGACCTCCATGCCCGAGAAGCCGCCGGAGCTGCGAGTGGCGCGGCCCGACGAGGCTGCCCCGCTCGACGAGATGCCAATGGCGCGGGCATGGCTGCGGCACCTGCGCGAGAGCGCCATCCTCAAGGTCGAGGGGCTGACACCGGAGCAGCTGCGGTGGCGCCCCGCACCGACCGCGAACTCGCTGGGTGTGATCGTCGTCCACCTGGGCTACGCCGAGCGGCTCTGGCTGCGCGCCATCTTCGCCGGTGAGCCGATGGACATGGGCTGGCGCACGCGCATGTTCGAGCTACCCGACGGCTGGGGTGTCGGCGAGGCCGTCGACTTCTACCGGGCCGAGGCGGCACAGGCCGACGCCGTCCTGGACCGGGCCGCGTCCTTCGACCTCCCCTGCGCCGGTGATCTCCGTCCCACGACGTTGCGCTGGGCGGTGCTCCACCTTATAGAGGAGACGGCCCGGCACGTCGGCCACATGGACATCACCCGGGAGCTGCTCGACGGGAGCACCGGCCGCTGAGCGATCAGGGTGACTGGGTCAACCCGATCGGGTTGCCGTCGGCATCGGTCACGACCGCCGTCAGCTTGCCGCCTCCGACCTGCAGCCAGGCCGGCGCTCGTCGGCGGCGACATCGGCCTGGTCTGGGCGCCCGGAGGCACGCCGCGGGTGGCCTTCGCGATGTCCTTCGGGCCGGACTCAATCGTCGGGATCGAGCTCATCGCCTATCCCGAGAGCCTCGAACGGCTCGATCCGGTCCTGCTCCCCACCTGACCCCACCACGTGCGATCCTGGTAGCAGTCACGGACGATACCGTGATGTGACGAAGTGCCCCGGATGGGGCCACAGAATCGGCGATAATTGGCGTGGTCAAGTTCGGGGCGTGGGAGGTCGAGAATCCGGCCATGGACGTGCATGCCGAAGAAGCGGGGCTCACGGCGGCCGACCCGTCTGCCACGACCACCTACGAACGGTCGGACCCGGCCGGGCAGGGCCAGCTCTTCCCCGAGGCGCTCGCCTACCCGACCTACGCGGACACCGACAAGATCCCGGCGGTCGGGAGGGGGCGAAGCTCGACCCGGCCCGACCCGGACCGGTCCGGGTCGGGCCGGTCCGGGTCGGGCCGGTGGCTCCGGGTGGCGGTGGTGCTGGTGGCCCTCGCGGTGCTCGCCGCCGGAACGGCCCTCGGGCTGGTCAAGGCCGGGATCATCGGGAACGGGGGCGGATCAGGAACGAGCGGGGCGCCTATCACGCATCACCCGGGCACCGTCACCCCCACGACCCCGCTGCTCACCGCGGCGGGCACGGGGGCGGGTACGGCCAACTACAGCATCGACGTCCCGGCGTACCAGGTCACCGTCACCACGACGACCGGGCGGTCCTGGGTGAGCATCGGGATCGTCGGCCAGAAACCGATCTTTGCCGGGATCCTGGCTCCGGCCTCGAGCCAGCGCGAGATCCTGCTCGGGCCGTCCCAGGTGGACGTCGGCGCCGGTGGGACGAAGGTCGTCGTGACGTCGGGCAAGCGATCGGTCACCCTGACCCCGCTCTCGGCGCCGTTCAGCTATCAATTCGCGCCCAAATCCTGAGCCGCCCCGGCCGCGGCGCACGCCGCGGCTCGTGGTCGCTGTCGTCGGCCGCGGGATGTTTGGCGTACGGTCGCTCGCTGCGCCAGACCAGAGAGAGGAGCCCATGCCCCCGAGCCGAGTGAACGCGATGGATCACGTGGTGCTCGTGCTCTTCGAGAACCGGTCGTTCGACAACCTCCTCGGGCGCCTGTACGCGCCGGGGGAAGTCGAGGCGTTCGAAGGGGTGATCGGCAAGGAGCTCCACAACCCGGTGCCGGACTGGGCCGAGCACGCCGCGCCGGGCGGCGTCGTGCCGTACGGGATCGCCGTGGGGATGGACATGCCGGATCCGGACCCGGGCGAGGAGTACCCGCACACCAACACGCAACTGAACAACGTGCTGGACGACGCCAACCGCTTCAAGGACGCCACCGAGATGGTGGCCCCCTACAACGCACCGCCGCAGGGTCGGCAACCGACCATGGACGGCTTCGTCACCGACTACATCAGCTTCCTCACCGTCGAGCTCGGCCGGCAGCCCACCTACGAGGAGTACAGCCAGATCATGACCGGCTATACCCCCGACCAGGTGCCGGTCATCAGCGGGCTCGCACGCGGCTTCGGTGTGTTCGACCACTGGTTCAGCGAGGTCCCGTCGCAGACGCTGCCCAACCGGTCGTTCTGGACCGCGGCGACCTCCTCCGGCTTCGTGGTGAACCGACCGGTCACCAACTTCATGCGCCACCACACGGCGGAGACGATCTTCGACCGCCTGGAGCGCTGCGGCAGGACCTGGAAGGTCTACGTCCTGGAGCCCGGTCCCCTCTCGTTCACCGGCTTCATCCACATGCCGCGCCTGCGCGACCGCTTCGCCACCCACTTCGTGCCCTTCGCCGAGTTCGAGCGCGACGCCGCCGAGGGCACCCTGCCCGACTTCTCGCTGATTGAGCCCAACCTCATGGC
>JBEKVF010000016.1:0-14667 GCA_049514295.1 Acidimicrobiales bacterium | reverse complement strand
CCACGTGCTCGGCACCCTGACGGGCGACGTCTGCGCCGTCCTCGACGAGGCCTGGGACACGGCCCTCACCGAGGCGATCATGCAGCTGGTCACGCCGAGCGAGACACTCGACCTCCGCCGGGACGTGCCCCCGCTCTCGGGCGGCATGTTCCCCCCGGAGCTACGGGATCTCGCCGGGACGGAGGCCGAGTCGGCGGTCGCGCAATGGGACCGGACTCACGGGAAGGGGATTCCCTCGGGCGCCCACGACTGGGCGAGGCTGGAGGATCGGATGAACTTCATCGTCAACCTCTTCCGCTCGCGGCAGCGCGACCCCAACTTGTTCAATCCCCCGTTCACCGACGGCCAGCTGGCCGCCCTGGCTCAGGGACGGCTGCCGCCGGGGCCGCTGTAGGGAGGGATGTTCCAGCGCGCCGCCAGCGAGGTGGGCACCTCGAATGCGGGTCGCCCGCCGTAGCGCTCCGCTCGGACGGCGAGCGCCAGCATCCCGAACCCGATCCGGTCGGAGAGGCCCCGGAGCAGGTGGCGGTGCAGCTCCTCCAGGGACAGTCGCCGGCTCAGGTCGGCCAGCGGCCCGAAGAGGACTCGCGTCCAGTCCGCCTTCGGGACACCGAGGATGTCGGCGGCGTCGTCGCCGACGTAGTAGCGCACGGTGGATGCGGGCAGCCCGCGAAGCCCCGGCGGGGTCAGCCGGGCCACCTGCTCCAGAAGAGCTGCCATGAGATCGCGTCCTGCGTCGCTCGGGCCGAACTGTCGACGCCGCACGATCGGCATCAGCACCGACGTCTGGGCCCGCGTCAGCGGGAGCAGGTCCGGCCGCACGCCTAGGTAGTAGCCAATGAGCGACCACGTGTGGAGGTACGCGTCCGCATCCTCCTCGGTGTAGACGACTCCGGTGCGGTCGAACACCTCGAACACGATCTCGGTGAACGTCAGGAGGGTCTCGAGCAGGTCCTCTTGGTTGATCGGCGTGCCCCACGCGGGGTCCCAATGCACGCGCGGGTCGTTCTGGATCAGCCAGCGGACCGCCGCGTGCATGAGCCGGACGTGACGTACGTCCGAGTAGCCGGGGGCCCCGAACTCCAGGCCACCGGGATCCATGACGTCGAGGTGGAACTGCGCGGTCTCGTTCAGCCGGCGCTTGGCGTCGGTCTCGAGCCGGGCCGTGAGACCGAGGACCTGGACGCCCCGCCAGCAGGCGTAAGCGGAGGGGAGTGCCGCCGCGTACAGCGCCGTGAACACGTGGGACCCCCAGCGGGCGAACCGCTCCTGGCCGGCGGCAACGAGCTCGGGGTCCACCCATGCGGGCGGGTCGTCCTTGCCCTCCAGGAAGGCGGCCAGCGCGGGATCGGACACCTCGTGCTGCTGGACCACCAGCGCCCGGAACGCGGACGTGGCGTCGGCCGTCCCGGCGAAGAGGCCGGCCACCACTTCGTCCGCCGCGGGGTCAGCCTGTGTACGCAGGCTGTCGAGGAAGTCGTCGCTCCAATCGGTCACGCTCACGTCGCTCCCACCACCTTTCGGGCCTCGTCAAGGCTCCGGCTCGCGCCTCGGGCTGCGACGTCCGCCGCGCACGCACCAAGCTCTGCTCGGATGCGCTCTGGTGCGCCCTCGAGGCGCGCCCAGTCGGTCAGTGCACGCAACTCGAGCATCTTGGCTCCCTGCTGCCTCGCGATCGCCGCCGCCTCCTCGTAGTCGCCCTCCGCCTGTTCCGCTCGACCGGCACGGCTCAGGCGACCGGCCCTCACGCGAAGGATCTCGGCCTCGCAGAACCGCTCGCCGGTGGCGCGGCATGTCTCGAGTGCCTCCGTGAGGAGGGCGAGTGCCCGGTCGGTGTCGATGCGCGGGTCGTCGGCCAGGAGCATCTGGAAGTAGGGCTGAAGGAGCGGGCCGGGCAGCTCGGGCTCCTCGATCCCCTCCCCCGCCCACCACTGGAGCGACCGGGCCCACTGCCGCCACTGTCTCGTGCTCACCTCGTCGGCCACGTGCAGCGCCTCGCCTGCCAGCTTGATCACGACCTCCCGCTCGCCGTCGAGCTGCGCCATGATCGCCGATGTCACCGCGGCCACCGCTTGCGCCTGTGGCACCTGCCGTTCGGTCGTGTTGCGGAGCACGTCGTCGGCAATCAGCCATGCCTCCGTGGCGTGCCCGCACAACCAACACGCGAGGGCGCTGGCGACACGCGGTGCCGCGAGCGCCATCAGCTCGACCGATCGCATGGGCGGGAGATCACTCATGTTGGCGTCGAGCGGCAGGCCGCTGGCCTCGTACGACGCCCGGATCTGTTCGAGGCCCTGATGGAGCATGCCCTGCCAGATCCGCGTCGTGGCCTCGTAGGTCGTGATCAGCTGGAGGGTCCACTCGTCGCCCAGGGCCTCCGCCTCGCTCCTCGCCTCGGCCAGGATCCTGTTGATGGTCGAGTACTCGGCGCTGGCCTGCCACCACGGCACGAGCACCATGTAGTTGCGCAGCAGGATCTCCCGGTCATTCAGGCGGCGCGCCAGCTCCTCCACCCGCCGGGACTCCTCGAGGGCCTCCGGTGCGCTCTGGTCGACCGCGGTCAGGCACATCACGAGACGGCTGCGCGATTTCAGCTCGGTGCGCTCCCGCTCCTCCTCGGGCAACCGGGCCACCAGCGCGAGCACCTCCCGCTCATGGCCCGCGGCCTCCCGGAAGCGGGCGTTCTGCCGCGCCGTGTGCGCCGCCAGCTTCCACAGGGGCACCGCCTCGACTGCCCTTCCGGCCGCCCCGAGGTGGTAGGCCGCGATTTCGGGCTGGGCCTCTGCGCGACCCGATGTGACCAGCATCTCGCCCACGGCGCCATGCACCCGGACCCGGTCGGGCCTCAGCACCGAGCGGTACGACGCCTCGTGGAAGAGGGCATGGCGAAACTGCATCTCGTCCGCCCTCGTCGCCGGCTCGATAATGGCGTGCTCCAACAACCGGCGCAGTTCGGCGTCAAGGTCCTCTCCCTCGAGCCCCGTAGCCGCCACCAACACCGGCCGTTCGAAGGTTCGCCCGATGACGGCGGCAGCCTGGGCCACACGCTTCGCCTCACCCACACGGTCCAAACGCGCCGTGATCACCTCGGAGAGCGTCATCGGCATTGCGGGGCCGACGACCTCTGATCCGTCGGTGAGCGCGCGCGCCAGCTCTTCGAGGAAGAGCGGAACCCCGTCCGCGCGCTGCACCAGCGCCTCTCGGAGCTCCGGCTGCAACTGCGCCGCCTCGGGCAACTGCTCGAGCAAGCCCCACGCCTCATCGCTGCTCAACCTGTCCAGGGTCAGCTGCACGTCGGACTGGACGTGCGGGTCGTCGGCGATCTCGGGCCGGGCGCTCATCACCACCAGCACGCGTGACCTCCCGCGTGCGATCACGTGCACGGCCTCCAACGTGCTGGGGTCCGCCCAGTGTGCATCCTCCACCACGAGCAGGAGCGGCCCCGAGCGTGCCTGGTCCTGAACCCACGCGGCAGCCTCCTGCGGTGTCGCGGGCACCTCGCCCATCACCTCGCCGAACGGCTGCAGCGGGCTCAGCGAGCCACGCCGGCTGCAGTAGATGGTGGCAACGGTGTGCCCTTGCACGGCCAGCTCGGAGCTGAACTCGAGAAGGAACCGCGACTTTCCGATTCCGGGCTCACCCAATACCAGAGCCAGCCGACCGGTCTCGCTCTGCACGTGGCCCCAATGCTCCTGCAGCCAGGACGAGGCCTCGGTGCGGGGGATGAACGCCGTGAGCGGCCGGGCCTCGAGTCGGTGACGCGCACCACTCCGTTGCACGACGCGGAAGGCCGGCACCGGATGCCCGATGCCCTTCAGGGTCAGGGAGCCGAGCGATTCCAGCTCGAAATAGCCGGTAACGAGATTGGCCGTGTCGCCACTCACGACGATCTGACCCGGCTCGCCCGCCGCCTGAAGACGGGCCGCCATGTTCGGAACCTGACCCCAGACGTCGGGGAGGCGCTTCTGCCCTCCGGCCGTCACGGGCGCCACCAGCACCTCACCCGTGTGGATGCCCGCACGCGCCTGCAGATCGGTGATCCCCAGCTCGGGTCGGAGCTCGCGGCCGAGCCGCCCGATGTCCACGACGATGGCGATCCCGGCCGACAGAGCGTCCCGACTCGCCGACTCCTGCGCCTCTGGATAGCCGAAGTAGGCGATGGCGCCGTCGCCCTGGAACTGCGCGATCACCCCGCCGTGCGCCGTCACGATGTCGGCCACCAGGTGCTGGTACCCGTTCAACACCTCGTGCCAGTCCTCGGGGTCCAGTGAGGACGCCAGGTCGGTCGAGCCGACGAGGTCCGTGAACATCACGGTCAACTGGCGCCGCTCCGTGGCGTCGGACGGACCGGTCACCGGGCGATCCCCCTCATCGGGCGCGGCAACCGGCCGCCTCGCCCCAACCCGAGTTGTCGCACCCCGCCAATTTACGTCTGCCCAGGCCCGGGGCGGAAGTCCCGAACAGGGGTTCTTCGGCCAAAAGCCTCCCTCTCCGCGGCTCCGAGGCAGGGGTCCCCGGGGTAGGGGTCATGGTCCCCGTCCGGGCCAAACGGCGTCCCTAGGCTGCCCCCATGCATCCGAAGACTCACAGGCTCGCCACGGTATTCGTGGTCGCGATCACCTCGGCACCGATCATGCTCGGCCTGTTGGCGAGCAGCGCGTCGGCGCAGGACACCACAACCACGACGTCGGTGCCCGCCACCACGACCACGACCGTTCCGGCCACGACGACGACGGCGCCGACGACGACGACGACCGTTCCGGCCACGACCACCACGGTTCCGGCCACGACCACGACACGGGTGCGCCCGTCCACGACCACGACGCACCCGTCGACGACCACCACAACGGCGGCGAAGACGTCGTCGAGCTCGACGGCGTGGGGCTGGGTCCTCCTGGCCGTGGTCATCGTGCTGGCGGCGGTCCTGGTGGCCCTCTTGATCGCCCGCACCCGCCGGCAGGGGCGTGAGACCGACTGGCAGCGCTCTGTGGGGCCCGCCGTGGCGGCCGCCGAGCTCGCCCGTGACCTCGTCCTGTCCCAGACCGACGCGGACGACCAGCAGCGCCGGGCCAGCGTCGGCGTGCAGGTCGACGAGGCCGTCACGGGCCTCGAGCGGGCCGCGGCGACTGCCCCCGACGAGGCGAGCAACGGGCTGACCATGCGCGCCGCGGAGAGCCTGCGCGGCCTCGCGTTCGCGGTCGAGGCCGACCACCTCATGCGCTCCGGGGGCGAGCACCCGACGGGCGAGCAACTGGCCTCCGCCGACGCGGCCCGCCGGAACCGCGCCGCCGAACTGGCCGCCGCGCTGGAGCAGTTGAAGGCGGCGATCACCCCGCCCCGGTAGCGGGCACCGGTAGCACCGGCGTCGGGACCACTCTGCGACAATCCTGTCGCGAAAGTTCGACGCGTGTAACGCACCATGGTTGACTCTGCTCCATGGTGATCCAGGCGCGAGTCCGCGGCGCCGGGCTGTCCCTGTCCGTCACCGAGCACGGCGAGCGTGGTCGCCCCACGATTGTGCTCGTCCACGGCTTCCCCGATACGAGCGCCGTCTGGGGCCCCTTGGCCGACCGCCTCGCCTCCGACCTGCACGTCGTCTCGTACGACGTGAGAGGTGCCGGGCGGTCCGACACGCCGGCGGGCAGGGCCGGCTACGCGCTGCCCGTCCTCATTGAAGATCTCGCCGCCGTGGTCGATCAGACCAGCCCGGACGCGCCCGTCCACCTCGTCGCCCATGACTGGGGTTCGATTCAGGGATGGGAGGCCGTCACCATGGAGGGCTTGGCGGAACGTTTCGCCAGCTTCACCTCCATTTCGGGACCCCCACTGGACCATGCCGCTCTGTGGGTACGGCGTCACCGCTCTCTCAGTCCCCGTGACCTCCGGCAGGTGCTCAGTCAGGCCCTGCACTCCTGGTACATCGCGTACTTCCGGCTTCCGCTGCTGCCCGAGCTGATGACGCGCAACAGCCAGGCCGCCACCCTGTGGGCCGCCGCGTTGCACAGGATCGAGCACGCCCAGACCGACGGGCACTGGCCGGCCCCGACGTTCGGCACGGATTTCTCGCACGGCGTGGAGCTCTACCGGGCCAACGTCTACGGCCGGCGCCGACCGGTGGCCGGACACACCGACGTGCCGGTACAGCTGATCGTCCCCATGCGGGACCGGTACGTGACCCCGGCGCTGCTCGATGGACTGGAGGAGTGGACGTCGCTCATGTGGCGCCGGCCCGTGGACGCCGGGCACTGGGTCATCCGGAGCAACCCTGACGGGGTCGCGGCGTGGGTACGGGAGGTCGTCGCCTTCGTCGAAGACGGCATCGAGTCGGTAGGTCTGCACCCGTACCGGATGGGACCTACTCCGACCGCAACATGAGTGCCGTCGGCGTGCGCGCCGCGTTCCGGGCGGGCACGGCCGCGATGACGTTGGCGAGCACCAGCGTGCCGAGCGCGACCAGGATGATCGACACCACGGAGACCGTGGGGTACGGCACCGCGTAGATCTGCCGGGCGAACAGGTCCCACAGCCACCGGCCGGTAACGATCCCCAGCGGGATCCCCACCGCTATCCCGACGACGGCGGCCACGGTCGCCTGCCAGGCCACGGCGGCGGCCAACTGCCGCCTGACGAATCCGACGGTCTTGAGCAGCGCCAGGTCGCGCCGGCGCTGGCGCACCGAGGCAAAGAGGGTGAGGGCGAGCGCCACGATGGCCCCGAGCGCAAGGCCCGACACCAGGAAGGTCGGTGTGAGCCCGATCGTCCGGTAGTTCACGATCTCGGCGGGGCGCTGCACGCCCTGGACCGCGAGCTGGTTGCCCCCCGGCCCGCCCTCCGCCGCGGCGTAGACCTTGTTGGCCGCCGCCGCGATGTGCTGCAGGCTGGCCAGGGCCGCGACCGGTGGCGCACCCTGCCGGATCCGGACGAGCGCCAGATTCGGCCCGTCCAGCGCGGGATCGGGGCCACTGTTGATGCCCGCGTCGAACTGCTTGGGGAACATCTGGAAGGAGAAATACGCACCGCTCCCCATCGAAGTGTGGTCAGAGATCGTGCTGGCGAACCCGATGGCGGGGAACGTCGCCGTGCCGACGATCAGCAGCCTCGTGGGCGGAAGGTAGATCGGCGCGTCCGCCGGCGATCCATAGGTCACGGTGACGTACTGACCCAGATGCTTGTGCAGCTGCGCCATCGTGGCTGCACCCAGGACGATCTGCTTCGCCGCGTCGACACCATGGCCGCTCAGAATGGGCGGCGCGACGTCCGCGCCGACGTCTTCCACGAGGAAGGGCACGTCCTGACCGTCGATCTCGACGTTGTTGAACGAGGCGCCGCTGTAGGCGGCGACGTACCGGTCGTGCTTCAGCAAGGAGAAGGCGACGTGCGGCACGTTGCCACTGCCCGCTCCGACCGGGTTGAGGATGTACGTCCAGTTCCACCCGTACAGGGCCGGGTTGGACACCAGCGTCTGCAGGCTGTTCCCGAAGGTCAGCGTCGTCACCACGAGCGCGACGGCGAGCACGGAGCCCAGCAGCGCCGAGCGTACCGGCACGGCGTTGCGTCCCTCACCCGGCTCCAGGGCCATGCGCACCCCGACGACGCCGGGGGCCGGCAACCCCGCCCGCGCCAGCGACGCCACGACCCGTGCGCCCGATGTCGACCGGATGCGGGGACGGAGTACAGCGCGGTGCGGCGCCGTTGCATACGCCAGCAGCGCCGCTGTCGTGCTGAGCAGCACGACCAGAGCCACCGCACCGAAGCCGAGAACCGTCCAGTCGAAGGAGAACCCTCCGGACGGGAATACGGGGCGCACGGGTCCGAGCGGCGCCAGCGGTGACAATGCGACGGCGACGGCGACGGCCAGCAACGAGCCGATCAGGATCGACACCTCTGTGCCGATGAGACCGTCGAGCATGGTGTCCGAAGGCCCGGCGCCGAGCGCCCGGAGGATCTGGAGGTCTCCGCCGTCGGTCCGGAACCGGCGCGCGATCAACTGGGCGGCGATCAGAAGCGCCGCCAGGAGCGACACGGCGCCGAACACGCCGAGCGCGATGGAGATCGGCTTCAGCGAGCGATCGGCCTTAGCGACGACGGGTGCCAGCGCGTGGTCCGTTGAGATGACCCCGGGCGGGATGAGCGCAGCGACCTCGCGCTGGACGGCCGGCACCGTGGCGGCACCACCCTTCGTCTGGATCCCGAAAATGAGGGCGCCGGAGAACTGCTCCCCCTTCTGAGCGAGCACCTCCCGGGCGAACGCCGGCGACAGCGGGATGAGCGTGGGGAGCGTGTCGACGTCGTCCTCCACGATCTCCGAGTTCAACGACGCCAGCCCGACCAGCTTCAGGTTGGCGCGCAGCGCCGGCGGCACGGCGCTGGTCCCGAAGCCGGGCAGGTTCTGCTGGGCGTCCGAATAGAACCCGTACGGGATCACCTGGCCGACGTGGAACCCGAGCTGCTTGGCGACCAGCGGCGCCATCATGATTTGATCGGGCCGGTCCGGCGACGCCATGTGGCCCTCGGTGACCGCGACCCGATCCTGGGTGTAGAGCAGGCCGTTGATGCTGGCCACGGGAAACGCCTCGCCCGTGACCCGGAGTCTCGGCGACCCGTCGGACGTCAGCGGAGCACCGGTCAAATCGATCGCGGCCGCCACATGGCGGACGCCGGGAAGCTTGGCGATCGCGGCGGTCAGGGCAGGGTCGTAATCGGGGTTGGCCGAGCTGGAGCTTCCGCCGTACACGGACACAGTGAGATCCGACGGGTTCGTGGAGGCGAGGAACGTGGAGAAGGACGACTGCGTGCGCCGGGCCGCCGCCAGGCTGCCCAGGCCCAGGCCGGCGACGAGGCCGACAAGGACGACCAGGGAGAGGTAGCCGCTCCAGCGGTGACGGAACGTCGCCCTCACGCGGTAGCGCGCCACGGCGAGCCGCTGCTCGATCACGGTTCCGATTCTCCCGCGACGGCCTCCCTCACCGGTATGCAGTCTGGACAACCGGCTGGGACCCACCAAGGGTGCCACCTCGCCCCGCCGAGGGGTGCCAGCACCACGGCCCCCGTACCTGCGACCAGGGCACATCGGCCCAGCGCGCTACCGTACGCTTGGCATGGCGACCATCCGGGTGGCACTGGCGGAGGACAACGCGCTCCTCAGGGAGGGCATCTCGCGCATCATTGACGGCGAGGCCGATTTCGAGCTGGTCGGCCGTGCGGCGGACCTGCCTGAGCTCCTGGAGCTCATAGTGGAAGCGTCTCCGCACGTCGTCGTGACCGACATCCGCATGCCGCCCACCGGGACCGACGAGGGGATCCAGGCAGCGTCATGGCTGCGGGAGCACAGGCCCGAGGTGGGTGTCGTGGTCCTCAGCCAGTACAAAACGCCGTCGTACGCGCTGGCGCTCCTCGAAACCGGGTCAGCCGGGCGGGGCTACCTGCTGAAGGAGCAGGTCGCCGGTGCCGACGAGCTCGCGCAGGCCATCCGCACCGTCGCCCAGGGCGGCTCCGTGATCGACCCGCAGATCGTCGACGAGCTCATTGAAGCCAAGTCGTCGCGGCGGAAGTCCGACCTCTCCTGGCTGACCCCGAGGGAGTCCGAGATCCTGGGCGAAATGGCGAAGGGCAAGAGCAACGCGGCCATCGCAGCCTCCCTACAGGTGTCCGAGCGGGCCGTGGAGAAGCACACCAATTCGATCTTCTCCAAGCTGGGCCTGACCGAGGAGCGCGACGTCAACCGGCGTGTCAAGGCGGTCCTCGTCTACCTGAGCGACCCCGGGGGAGGGTGACACCACCACCCGGGCCTACGTGCCACCACCACGGTCGCAGGGACCGTCCCCGTGCGAGAATGGTCGGGTGAGCGAGAGGCTCCCCGTCCTCATCGTCGACGACCAGGCGCCCTTCCGGGCCGCCATGAAAGCCGTGCTCAAGCGGGCCACCGAGTTCGAACTGGTGGGCGAGGCCGCGAACGGGAGCGAGGCGGTGTCGCTCGAGGAGGAGCTGAGCCCGGCTCTCGTGCTCATGGACATCAACATGCCCGAGATGAACGGGATCGAGGCCACGCGCACAATGGTGTCCCGGCACCCTGACGTCGTGGTGATCCTCTGCTCCACCTACGACTCCGGTGACCTGCCGCCCGAGGTGGCCACGAGCGGGGCGCGGGCGTACCTCAACAAGGAGAACCTCGGGGCTGACACCCTCCGCCGGTTGTGGGAGGGGCGCGACGCGCACGAGTTCGTCTCGGCCTGAGCCGTCGTGTCCCTACACGAGAGGGACCGAGCCGCGCACCTGTGATCCCTTTCCGATTTCGGAATCCCACCGCACCGTTCCGCCGATCGCACCCAGCCGGTCCGCCATGTTGACGTATCCGTGCCCCCTCTGGGCCTTCTCCGGATCGAACCCGGGCCCGTCGTCGGTGACGGTGAAGAGCAGGCCGCCGGACTCCTCCCAGAGCCGGATCTCGACGCGCGCGTCGGGCGCGTGCTTTGCGGCGTTCTGCAGCGCCTCGAGGCAGCAGAAGTAGACGGCTGCCTCCGTCTCGGAGGCATAGCGGCCGATCCCGTCGGCCACGATGTCGACGGGGAGAGGATTCCGGTTCGCCGCGGCCCGGAGCGCTTCGACCAGTCCGCTGTCGACCAGCAGCGGCGGATAGATCCCGTGCGCAAGCTCCCTGAGCTCTTGAATTGTCTCTTGGATCTCGCCCGCCAGCTGCTCGAGCATCTCCAGGCCGGCTTCCTGGTCATCGACGATGATGTCCCTGGCCAGGCGCAGGTTCACCGCGAGCGCGACAAGGTGTTGCTGCGCTCCGTCGTGGAGGTTGCGCTCGACGCGGCGGCGCTCCGCGTCTCCGCTCGCCACGATCCTCGCCCGTGACTCGCGCAGGGCGTCGGCCTGCTTGCGCACCTCGTCGAGCGTGGTCTGCAGCGCCGTGTCGAGTTGCGAGTTGTGCAGGGCGAGCCCGACCTGGCGCGCCAGGTCGGTGAGCACGCGGTCGTCGTCCTCGGAGAATGCGCTCGCCATCGTCGTCCGCTCGACGACGATCAACCCGAGCAGCTCCCCCGCGTGGCTGACCGGGGCGACCCGGACCTGCTCGTTCTCACGACCCTGGAGCAGAGCCGGCAGCCACACGGACGCCCACGCGGTCCCTGACACCCCGGCCCGAGTGACGACCGGCCGCTCCCTGGGTGACACGACCAGGGATGCCGGGCCCAAATCGGGCACGGAGGCCGTGCGCTCCAGGACCTCACCGGTACCCGTGTAGACCTCGGCACTGGTCAGGCTCATGGTCTTGCGGAGCGACTCGGCCAGTTGCAGGAGCAGCTCGTCCATCGGGATGGCCCGGGTGAGCCTGCTCCCGAAGGTCCGCAGGACCTCGTCGGGCGCCTCCCTCGACCCGTAGACGAACCGTGTGGCGGAATCGACGAACCGCTCGCGCACCGGGACGAAGATCAGCGCGGCCACACCGGAAGCCACCATGGCGAGAGCCAGGGCCTCCTTGTCACCGGTCGTCTTGGGTGCGTGCCCGAGCCCCAGCACCACGACGAGGTAGATCGCCGACACCACGACGACAAACCCGAACACCGCCAACACCTGGACCAGCCCCCGGCTCCCGTGCGGACCCAATCTCCTGCTCTCGCCGGCCAGGAACCCGAGCGGGACCAGCACCGTCGCGCCCACCGCGACGGCGCCCAGGGCACCGGGCCAACCCACCAGCAGGTGCAGCACCGTCGCGACCAACGCGAGCGTCGCGGCAAGTGTCACCCCGATCCCGAACCACTCCATCCGCTCCCGGTGGTATCCGATGGAAGTGATGTAGCGGACCCGCATCGGGGCGATCGCCAACACGCCGGCGACGACCCAGCTGATGGCACTGTCCACCACCGTGAAGGGCTGGTGGTTGAGGCTGAGCCCGATCCCTACACCGAGCGCGGCGAGGTAGGCGATGACGACGGTTGTGCGCCGGAAAGAGTCGTGCAGCCGACCGTCCGGCAACGCCACGAGGAAGTGGAACGAGATGGCAGTGACCACCACGGCGGCAATCGTGGCCACGTCGCGGGCGCTGGACGACGCGTGCACTGTCTCCGCCTGGCGGCCCGCCGTGAGCGCGATCATCGCCACAAAGGCGTCCACCGCTGCGATGAGGTGGAAGGGCGACATCTTCGAACCGGTGCGATCGCGGGCGTGGGTGTCGACGAATCCCACGAGCGCCCAGACGACCGTTACCCCGAAGGCCACGGCGTTGACCGGCGCGATCCCACCCGGTACCGCGATCCGCAGGCCGATCACGACGCCGGCGATGGTGAGCCCGAGGATGAGGACCTGGAGCAGCCGGAAGGAGCCGAACGTGGCCGACGTCGGTGCCGATGCAACCGCGGTCGGCCTGTCGGTCACCTCGAGCTTCATCTCACCCCTGACCGTCACCGGATACCCCCTCGCTAGGACTGGACGGCGACGGGGATCTCGGAGTCCTCCTCGGCAGCCATCCTCCCGTCCCGCATTCGGACGATCCGGTCCGACGCCGACGCGACGCCGGCGTCGTGGGTCACGAGCACGATCGTCTGTCCCCCGTGGTGGAGGCGGCTCAGCAGCTCGATGACCTCCTGCCCACCTTCGGAGTCGAGCGCGCCGGTGGGCTCGTCGGCCAAGAGCAGGGTCGGCTCATTGGCCAGGGCACGTGCGATGGCCAGGCGCTGGCGCTGGCCACCCGAGAGCATCCCCGGCACCGTCCCCGCCTTGTCGCCGATCCCGAGCAGGTCGAGGAGATCGCGAGCACGCGTTTCGGCCACCTTCCGCTTGCGCCCGGCGATCACCGCCGGCAGCGCGACGTTCTCGAGCACGGTCATCCCCTCCAGGAGGTTGAAGAACTGGAAGACGATGCCGATGTGACGCCGGCGGAGCTGCGACAGCTCGTCCTCGGTCCGTCCGGTGACGAGCTCTCCCGCCACGGTGATGGTGCCCTCGTCGGCGACGTCGAGCCCCGCGATCAGGTTGAGGAGCGTCGACTTCCCACACCCCGAGGGGCCCATCAGGGCGACGAAGTCGCCGGACGGGACGACCAGGTTGGCGCCGCGCAGCGCCCGCACCGGCACGTTCTCCGCCTCGAACGTCTTGCGAACTTTGTCCACGACCAAGGCGTCCATTGTCATCCCTCTTTCGTTGCGCGGTCAGAGAACCCGCACGCTCCGTCCACCAGTCTGTATGCGATCACGGGGGTCTCGCGTCCCTTCACCAGTTGGGCTGGCAGGGCCACCGTCTCGCGAGGCGTGCGCCAGGCGTCGACGGTCCCCTGGGAGACCACCGTCTCACCCGCCTCGGCCAACTGCTGGAGTCGTTGGGACATGTTCACCGTGTCCCCGACCAGCGTGTACTCCAGCCGCTCCTCCGAGCCCAAGAGGGCTGCCGCCGCCTCGCCGGTCGACAGGCCAAGACCGAGCCCGAAAGGCGGCAGGCCCTCCTTTTCCCATCGACGATTGATCTCGAGCTGCTTCTCGTGCATCGCGAAGGCCGCGACCACGGCCCTGTCCGCGTGGTCCTCCTGCTCAAAGGGCGCTCCGAAGACGGCCATCACTGCGTCCCCCACGAACTGCATCACCGTGCCATTCTCGCCCAGGATCGCATCGTTCATGGCGGCCCGGTGCACGTTCAGCTGCCCCGCCAGCTGGCTCGGATCTGCGTGCTCGGCGATGGTGGAGTACGAGCGGATGTCGCTCATGAGCACCGTGCAGACGACGCGTTCGGTCTCGCCGATGTGACGGCCGTCGCGCCGCAGCTTTTCCGCCAAGCCTCCGGGCAGGAGGCGCGAGAGCGTCTCCCCCTGCTCCTCGCGGTCGACGATTGCCTTGTGGAGCAGGCGCAGTCGTTGCAGTGCGCCATCCGTACCGGCGGACACCCCTTCGGCCAGCTTCACGAACACCGCCTCGACCTCGGCGTCGACCGCCTCGGGCGGGAGCCGCCTGCTCGCCGCGATGGCCTTGATGGGCTTGCCCTCGGCCACCATGCCCAGGAGCTCCTCCTCAGCGGGCGTCAGACCACCGTTCGACGTCACCGGTCGGACGAGCGCATCGACGATGGCGGGATCGAGGGCGTTGCCCCCGGAAGCGACGGCGCGGATCGCATCGACGAGCTGGTCGCCCTGTGCGATGTGGTCCTTCAGGAGATACCCGTAGCCGGCCGAGCCTTCGGCGAGGAGCGAGACGGCATACTCCGGATCGTCGTACTGCGAGAGGATGACGACGCCTGTGCCCGGGTGCCGCTTGCGTACCTCCTTGGCCGCGTCGATACCCTCGCGGTTGAAGTCAGGCGGCATCCGGATGTCGGTGACCAGGACCTGGGGCTCGAGTGCTGCGGCGCCCTCGACGACCTCGTCGTAGTCGGCGGCGACCCCCACGATCCGCAGGTCCTTGTGCCGCTCAATCAGCGCCCGGACCCCTTCCCTGACGATGAGGTTGTCGTCGGCCAGGAGCACCGAGATCGTGGTCGTCCCCACTGTTTCGTCTGCCATTGCATGTAGTTGTCACACACTCGAGCGCTGGCGTACAGGTGGGGACCTTCCCGGCAACGGTGGTGCTAGGCACACCTCCGGATGCCTGTTGGCACACTCGTCAACGGGGGTCCGCCGGTAGAGGCTGGACCCATGACGACACAAACGCTGATCCGCCACGAGGGGCTCGTCACCTCGTTGTC
>JBEKVF010000015.1:0-16284 GCA_049514295.1 Acidimicrobiales bacterium | reverse complement strand
CTCCGCCCGGCCCCGGGGTCCGGCGAGGACCCGGTCCACCGGCGGACCATCTCCATGGAGGTGTACCGGCGCGGCGGGTACTTCGCGGTGGTGGGGACGCTGCACGACCAGCGGCCCTGGGCGGGCGGCGCGTACGGGCCGCGCGACCTGCACTTCATGGAGCTGGGCCTGGTGGTCCGCCGCGCCGACATGACGATCGTCGACGCGGCGGCCGACATGACGACGTACCCGCACGCCGAGTGCACCGACATTCAGGCGAGCTTCCACGACCTGGTCGGCCTGTCGGTGGCGCGGGGCTACACCAACGCCGTCCAGGAGCGCTTCGGGCGCCAGCGCGGCTGCAGCCATCTCGAGTTCCTGGCCCGGGCGATGGGGCCCGTCGTCGTGCAGGGCATCACCTCCTCCGCCGCCTGGGAGGTCGAGAAGGGGGACGGCGAGCACCCCATGCGCGAGGGTGGCTTCGCCTTCCTGACCAACACCTGCCACGTCTGGACCGAGGACGGACCCGGGGCACAGAAGATCGCCCTGGGCTGGCGGCCGGGCCTGCTCGGCTACCCGGCGCCCTCGGCGGCCGAGGTCAGGCGGCGGATGGCAGAGGAGACGGAGGCCGCCGGGCCGAGCTGACGGCGCCGCTCAGGCCATCGGCGGAATCGCGGCCACGTCACAACGGCGTCACAACAAGGACAGATCGCCTGGCCTCAACGAAAGGACTAGGTTCCCTGTGGCCCCGAACGGGCGTTTGGCTGTCTCGGGGCTCGACCGATCGGGAGGCACCCATGACTCGAAGGACCATCGGGGCGCGACGGCTGGCCGCACTCGGTGCTGCCCTCCTGACCGGGACCGTCCTCGCGTCGTGCTCGTCCTCGAGCTCACCCGCGGTGCTGCTCGTCGGCAGGTATCACGGGATGGCGGGCCAGTACACCTCCATCCAGGCCGCGGTCGACGCCGCCCAGCCCGGCGACTACGTCCTCATCGCGCCGGGCGACTACCACGAGACGGACGACGCCCACGTCACCTCGGCCAGCCTGCTGTCGACGGGGGACCATGGTGGTGTGGTGGTGCGTACATCGAACCTGACCATCCGGGGGATGAACCGTGACACCGTCGTCGTGGATGGGACCAAGTCCGACGCCCCCACCGCGTGCAGCTCCGATCCGCAGTACCAGAACTTCGGTCCCGTCGTCGGCGGCAAGGCCCAGGGTCGCAATGGGATCGTCGTCTGGAAGGCGGACCACGTGAGCATCGAGAACCTCACCGCGTGCAACTTCCTCGGCGGGGCCGGCGACTCGGGCAACGAGATCTGGTGGAACGGCGGCGACGGCTCGGGGAAGATCGGCCTGACCGGGTACACGGGGAGCTATCTCACCGGGACCACCTCCTTCTTCAGCAACGAGACTTCCGCCGCGGAGTACGGGATCTTCTCGTCCAATTCGCAGGGCTCGGGCAGCTGGAACCAGATCTACGGCTCCAACATGAACGACTCGGGCATGTACGTGGGCGCCTGCCACCAGGTGTGCGATGTCACAATCGACCACGCCTGGATGGAGAACAACGCGCTCGGCTACTCGGGCACGAACTCCGGCGGCGCCGTCGTGATCGAGAATTCCCAATTCGACAACAACCAGGATGGCGTCGACACCGACACCCAGATCGCCGGCGACCCGCCCCCGCCCCAGAACGGGGCCTGCCCGAACGGCGCCACCAGTCCCGTGTCGCACACCCACTCGTGCTGGGTGTTCATCCACAACAACGTCCACGACAACAACAACGGCGACACCCCCGAGGCCGGTGACGCGGCGGCCGGCCCCATCGGCACGGGCATGACCGTCTCCGGAGGCCGCAACGACACCGTGATGGACAACACATTCTCGGACAACGGCGCCTGGGGCGTCCTGTTCGTCCCCTACCCCGACAGCGGCACACCGTCGCTCAACCAGAAGTGCGCGAACTTCGGCGGGTTCCAGACGTCCGGGCTCGGATGCGTCTTCGAGCCGGAAGGAGATGCGCTGAAGGGGAACACCTTCGTCAACGACGGCTTCTACGCCAACCCGTCCAACGCGGACTTCGGGCAGATCGTCCTGCATGCAGGACTGCCCTCCAATTGCTACGCCGACAACACGGCGCCGCGCGGGAGTGCACCGGCGAACCTGGAGCAGCTCCAGCCCACCTGCGGGGTGACGACCACGACGACGAACGCAGACAACACGCTGGTCTCCCAGGCCGAGTGCGACGCCCGGCTCTTCCCCTGCCCCGCCGGCGCGAACTACCCGGCGCAGACGGGCGTACACCTCCAGGCGCTGCCCCAGGGGCTGCCGACCATGGCCAACCCGTGTGCCGGTGTGCCCTCGAACGCCTGGTGCCCATCGGGCGGGTCGAACGGATCGGCGTCCGGGACACCGGCGGGCCGGCGCGGCGGAGGCGCCGACGGGCACGGCGGCCCGACCGTCGCCGCGGGCTACCTCCGTTCCGAAGGGGCCGCTCAGGCCTGAGTCGTCACGACACGCCCCGCCTCGAGCGCCACGGTGGTGTCACAGCGCTCCGCCTCGGCGGCGCGGTGCGTGATCACCAGCACGCTGCGCTCCCCGGCCGCCCCGAGCACGCCCTCGAGCAGCTCGTCCGCCAGCTGGGGGTCGAGCCCGCTGGTGGGCTCGTCGAGGATCACGACGGGCCCCGGGGCGAGCAGGGCGCGGGCGACGGCGAGGCGCCGCCGCTCGCCGCCGGAGAGCGCGACCCCGTCCTCGCCGACGGGGGTGTCGAGCCCGGCCGGCAGCGTGGCCACCCAGCCGTCGAGGCGGGCGGCCCGCAGGGCCCCGGCGATCTCGTCATCGCCGGCGTCGGGCCGGGCGAGGACGAGGTTGGAGCGCACCGTGCCGGCGAACATCTGGGCGCGCTGGTCGGCCAGCGCGCAGGCGGCACGTGTGTCGTGCTGGGAGAGGCGCTCGACGTCCAGCCCGCCGAGCGAGAGTGTGCCGCCCTCGAGAGGCCAGAAGCGCAGGAGCGCAGTCACGAGGCTCGACTTGCCGGCGCCGCTCGACCCGGTGACGGCGACCCGGCCCGCGGGGGGCAGCCGGAGGCTGACGCCGTCGATCGCCCGGGGCAGGCCCGGCCCGTAGCGCAGGGTCACGTCCGCGAACACCACCTCCGGGACGCCCGGAACGGGCGGCGCGGGGGCGGCGGGGTCGTGCACGGGCACCTCCACATCCTCCAGAGCGAAGAGGCGATCGGCCGAGGCGCGCACGGTCAGCGATCGGGCCACGGCCGGCGGCACGCCCGGGACCGTCTCGAAGGTCGCCAGCACGGCCAGCGGGAGCACCGCCACCATGACCTGGCCCAGATGGTGCGCGTGGATGGCGGCGACCCCCAGCGCGAGCACGACCGCGAGGGCCACCGCCAGGCAGACCGCGATCACCAGCGCGGCCGCGGTGGCGAGGCGCGCGTGGTGGCGCTCGAGCGCGTCAGACCGGGCGCCCAGCGCCTCGACGGCACTCAGTGCGGCCACGTCGCCCCCGAAGGCCAGCAGCTCGGGCGCGCCCTGCAGCGCGTCGACCACCTGTGCCGACAACGTGCCGGACAGCGCGGCCATCTCGTCGTCGCCGCTGCGCCGCCACGTGAGCACGGCGGGGACGGTCAGGGCGACGGCCAGCGGTATCCCGAGTGCGAGCGCGGCCCAGGGGAGGATGAGGCCGACCGCCACCGTGCCGATGGCGCACGCGCCGACGGCGACCGCCACCGGCAGCAGGGTGCGCAGGTAGAGGTCCTGTAGCGCGTCGACGTCATCGATGGCGCGGGCCAGGAGGTCGCCGCTGCGCCATCCCGCCAGGGCGGCCGGCACCCGCGGGGTGAGGCAGTCGTACAGCCACACCCGCCACCGGGTGAGCGCGCGCAGGGCGGCATCGTGGCCCACCAGCCGCTCCTCGTAGCGCAGGGGCCCGCGCAGGAAGGCGAGTACCTCGACCGCGGCGAGGATGCCGACGATCGCGTTGAGCCCCGGCCGCAGCGCCGCCCGCCCGACCACATAGCCCGACCCCGCCAGCAGGCCGATCGTGGCGGCGGCCGCGGCCAGCCCGAGGAGCCCCGCCAGTGCCAGCCGGCCGTAGGGCGTGCCGGGCTCGGCGAGCACACGCCGCAGCGAGCCGCGCCGACGACCGGCGCTCACGGCGAGACCGCCAGCGGGAGCGCGGTGGAGGCCGGGAGGGCGACGACGGTGTCGAAGTGGGGGAGGAGGACGGGCTCGTGCGCCGCCACCACGACGGTGCGGCCCGCGAGCCACGGCTCCATCGCCGGCGCCAGGCGCGTCACCGTGGGCGGGTCGAGCGAGGCGGTCGGCTCGTCCAGCAGCAGTATGGGTGCCGGGCACAGCAGGGCGCGGGCGAGGGCGACCCGTTGGCGCTCGCCCGAGCTCAGCGTGAGGCCGTCGTGGCCGACAGCAGTCTGCAGCCCGGCGGGCAGGTTGGCCATCAGCTCGGACAGGCCGACCGCGGCGAGCACGGCGAGCAGGTCGTCGTCGGTGGCGTCGGGCGCCCCCAGGCGCAGGTTCTCCGCCATGGTCGCGTTGAACAGATGGGGCCGCTGGGGGAGCCACGAGAAGTGGCTCCGCCACTCGGCGGCGGTCTGCTCGCTCGAGGAGCGACCGTCGAGCGACAGCGTCCCCGCGCCGGGCTCGACGAGGCGCAGGAGGGCCGCCAGCACCGTCGACTTGCCCGATCCCGAGGGCCCGGTCAGCGCCACCCTGGCGCCGGGCGTGACGTGGAGGGAGAAGGACGCGAGCGCCGGGCGGCCGCGGTGCTCGTACTCCACCCGCAGGGCGTCCACCGCCAGCGCGGCTGCGTCTGGGCGCGTTGGCGGTGCCGTCCGGGGCGGGTCGGAAGGCGCCCCCGAGGGTGCCGGGGTCCCCAGCACCTCGAGGACGCGGGCGGCGGCGGCCTGCCCTTCGGTGCTGGCGTGGAACTCGGCGCCGGCGCGGCGCAGGGGGATGAAGATCTCGGGTGCCACGAGCAGCACGGCCATGGCCGTCTGCAGGCTCAGCTCCCCCCACAGCAGGCGCAGGCCGAGGACCATCGCCACGAACCCGACCCCGAAGCCGGCGATCATGTCCATGGAGAGGGCCGAGAGGAAGGCGACCCGCAGCGTGCGCATGGTGGCGGTCCGCACGCCCTCCGTGGCCGCCGCTACCTCACGGCGTCCCTGCTCCTCGCGGACGAAGGCGCGCAGGGTCGGCAGCCCCTCGACCAGCTGGAGGAACCGGCCGGCCAGGGAGCCGAGCCGGCGCCACTGGCGTTCCGACCTCCTGGTCGCCTCGCGCCCGAAGTAGATCATGGTCAGCGGCACGGCGATCACCAGCGCGATGACGACCACGAACGACAGCCAGTCCTGGGTGGCCACCCAGACGAGCAGCACGACGGGGATGACGGCGGCCGCGGCGGCTTGGGGGAGGTAGCGCGCGAAGTAGGTGTGCAGTGACCGGAGTCCCCGGGTCGCGGTGAGGGAGAGCTCGCCGGGGCGCTCGCCGGCCAGCCAGGCGGGCCCGAGCGTCAGGGCGTGGCGCAGCAGCTGCCCGCGGAGCTTGGACACGACGCGGTCCGCGGCGCCGTGGGCCGAGAGGTCCCCGGCGCCGTGCAGCGCGGCGCGGGCCAGGACGGCCAGCCCGACGACCACGATGGCGGGCACCACGGCGCCGAGCGGGGCGTGCTGCAGCAGCGAGCGGCTGACGACATGGGCCAGGGCGACGGCCTGGACGACCACGAGGACGGCGCTCAGCGCGCCCACCGACAGCGCGATGCCCGCGACCCGCCGTAGGCCGGGGACCCGGGCCGCCAGTTCGGGGTCGACCAGGCGGGGCCGGCTCGGGCGAGGGGGTGGTGCGCTCACAGGCTGAATGTCGTGTCCTTCACCTCGACCGCGCGCCCGGTGAGGCCCTCGGCCACGGCGAGGCGGGCGGTCTCTGCATCTTCGCAGGTGGCGGCGGTGCGGACCCCATCGGGCAGGTCCGCCACGATCGCCGTGCGGACCGGCTCGCGCCCCTCGGCCCCACCGTAGGTGACGGTGAAGGAGGCCACGGTGGCCGGCGTCGGAGCCACGGGTGGGGTTTCGACGACCGGGACGACCTCGGTGGCCGCGACCGCCTCGTCGGCCAGGTCGGCCAGGAGCGGCGCCCGGCCTGAGGCGGGCGGCGAGGCCGACCAGAGCGCGAGGCCGGGCTTGGAGAGCATGCCCGAGACGGTGGTGATCAGGCCGAGCTCGGCCGGCTCGTCGCGCAGCCTCCGGCCGAGCGTGAGCAGCGACTGCAGGACGAAATGGTTGAACGGGCCCCCGGCGAAGGTCATGCCGCCGGTGAGGGTGGGCGTGCCGGCGGGGTCGAGCCCGAGCTCACGCTGCTGCACCCGCACCGCCGCCGGGAAGCACGAGTAGACCTCGGCGAGCCCGAGCTCGCGCAGCGGTCGGCCGGTGTGGTGCTCGGCGGCACGGCCCAATACGGCCATGGCGGGCCAGGCGGAGAGCTCGTGCCGGGCGGTCAGCGTGACGGCCTCCGAGCAGTGCAGGGCCGCGTGGGGGAAGAGCCACCGGTCCGGCGGCACGCCGGCCTCGGCGGCGCGCTCGGCCGAGCAGATCAGGAGCGCCGACGACTGGTCCACCGTCCACTGGCTGGCGTGCCAGACGTTGTAGGGATGCGCGAGGGGGCGGTTGCGCGGGCCGGGCGTGGCGATCTCGTCCGCGGTGCGCGGCGCACCGAAGGCGGCGTCGGGGTTGTGGCCCGCCACCAGGTTGTAGCGCGCCCAGAGCGCGGCGATCTCGCCGCGCTGCTCGTCCTGCGTGAGCTGCCGCGCCGCGGCCAGCGCGTTCTCAATGAGCGCGTACTGCTGCACGGGGGGCAGGACGATGCCGGCCGCCAGTTCAATGGGGGCCACGAAGTCGGCCGGACGGTC
The DNA here is from genome assembly GCA_049514295.1 of Acidimicrobiales bacterium. Taxonomy (GTDB): domain Bacteria; phylum Actinomycetota; class Acidimicrobiia; order Acidimicrobiales; family RAAP-2; genus Bog-473. The sequence continues at coordinate 9,361 of JBEKVF010000015.1, read as the reverse complement.
GATGACGCCGTCGGGCGGCTGGCCCTCCTCGTCCGTCTCGGTGCCGCCGCTGCGCAGCCAGCGCCGCGCCTCGCCGCCGACGACGACGACCGTGTCGTGCTCGCCCGCCGCCACGGCCGCCAGCGCGTGGTTGATCATCTCCTGCTGCGAGACCCCGACGTCGAAGCGGAGCGTGCGCGCCCGGGGCGACCCGATGCGCCGGGCCACAGTGCGCGCCGGGTCGGTGAGGGACCACGTCCCCTGGGGCACCGCGAGGCAGTCGACCGCGCCGAGCAGTCCCGGTGCTCCGGCGTCCGCCGCGGCGGCGCGCACGGCCTCGGTCATGAGGTCGACCACCGGCGCAGCGTCGCTGGCCGCCCCGAGACCGACCAGGACGGGTAGGCGCGGGTCGAGGGGGATCTTGGGTCCGGCCACGACGCTCGATGCTACGGTCCGGCCATGGCGACCGGCGATGTGGGCAGGTGGGAGGCCGCGCTCGAGGGATTCACCAAGGAGTCCTTCGAGGCGGACGGCAAGCGGCGTGACGTCTACCGCATGGGTTCCGGCCCGGCGGTGATCGTCATCAGCGAGATCCCGGGCATCACCCCGCGCGTGGCCGAGTTCGGCCGCCGGGTGGCCGCGGCGGGGTGCACCGCCGTGCTGCCGAGCCTGTTCGGCCAGCCGGGCCGCCCGCCGTCGGGCGGGTACGCCCTCGGGTCGATCGGGCCGGCCTGCATCTCGCGGGAGTTCTCCGCGTTCGCGCTCAAGAGGACGAGCCCGGTGACCGTCTGGCTGCGCACGCTCGCCGCCGCCGAGCACGGACGCTGCGGCGGCCCGGGCGTCGGCGTCGTCGGCATGTGCTTCACCGGTGGCTTCGCCCTGGCGATGATGGTCGACGACGTCGTGCTGGCGCCCGTGCTGAGCCAGCCCTCACTGCCGTTCCCGATCACCAAGAAGTTCAAGGCGGACGTCGGGATCTCCGACGCCGACCTGGCCCGGGTCAAGGAGCGCACGGCGGCGGGCGCCTGCGTCCTGGGACTGCGCTTCACGAACGACCCCTTCTGCTTCGAGGAGCGCTTCGAGACGTTGCGCCGCGAGCTCGGCGACGCGTTCATCGCCGTGGAGATCGACTCGGCGCCGGGGAACCCCTACGGGCACCCGAAGAACGCGCACTCGGTCCTCACCGAGCACCTGGTGGACGAGGAGGGCACGCCGACCCGGGCGGCGCTCGACCAGACGCTCACGTTCTTCCGGGAGAAGCTCGGCGTGGGCTCGGGCCCGGGGCCGCGCCCGGAGGGCATGGGCGCGTAGGCCCTCCTCAGGCCTCCGCCCGCAGGATCTCGTCGCAGGCGCGCTCGCCCGAGCGCACCGCACCGTCCATCGCCCCGTACGACGTCGAGCTGGTGGACCTCGTGGTCGCCGCCGCGCTCGGGGGATCCGGCGTGCGCGACCAGCTGCACCGGGGCTGCCGCGCCTACATGGACGCCTGCGCCGACCCCACCATGGCCCGGATCCTGGCGGACGCACCGGCGGTGCTCGGTCTGGAGGCCTGCCGGGAGCTCGACGCGGTCGCCTGCGCCCCCCTCCTGGCCGAGGTCTTCGCCCAGGCGCACGAGGAGGGGATCACGGTGCCGGGGGATCCCGAGGTGGCCGCCGCCCTGCTGCTCGGCTTCCTCAACGAGGCGGCCGGGCTCGTCGCCGCCGCGCCGAAGGACCAGGCGCTGCGCCACCGGGTCGTCGCGACGGTGGACGAGTTCCTCACGCGGCTCTTCGGTTGAGCCTCCGTCGGGGATCCACCGCAATTCCGATTGAGCCCCGGCTGCCCAGGTGGGAGGATCTGAGTGACCGAAGTCCGGCCAGGGATGGGGGGAGCCCTCCCAGAACGCACAGTCGAGGAGCACCATGTCCGAATTCGTCATGACCATCGCGGGGGAAGCCGCTCCGACCGAGGCGACGTTCGGGGTCCGCAACCCGGCAACCGGCGAGGTCTTCGCCCAGGCCCCCGAATGCAGCCGCCAGCAGCTCGATGCCGCCTTCGACGCCGCGGCCAAAGCGGCGCGCGACTGGAAGGCGGACGAGGCGGCCCGGCGGGCCGTGCTCCTTCAGGCGGCCGAGGTGCTCATGGCCTCCACGGCCGAGCTCGCGCCGGTCCTCACGGCCGAGCAGGGCAAGCCGCTGAGTGACGCGGGGATCGAGGTCTTCGCGTCGGCGATCTGGAGCCAGTACTTCGCCAACCTCGAGATGGCGCCCCAGATCATCCAGGACGACGACACGGCCTACGTGGAGCTGGCGCGGCGGCCTTTGGGCGTGGTCGCCGCCATCACGCCGTGGAACTTCCCGCTGACGCTCGCCTTCTGGAAGATCGCGCCCGCGCTCCTCGCCGGCAACACGCTGGTCCTGAAGCCGTCGCCGTACACCCCGCTGACCACGCTGAAGGTCGGCGAGCTGCTGCGCGACGTCTTCCCGCCGGGCGTGGTCAACATCGTCAGCGGCAGCGACGAGCTCGGCGCGTGTATGACGTCGCACCCGGTGCCGCGCAAGATCAGCTTCACCGGCTCGGTCGAGACCGGGAAGAAGGTCGCGCTGTCGGCCGCGCCGGACCTCAAGCGGGTCACCCTGGAGCTCGGGGGCAACGACCCGGCGATCGTGCTGGACGATGCCGACCCTGCCGTGGTCGCCTCGGCGATCTTCGCCGGCGCGTTCAACAACAACGGGCAGGTGTGCTCGGCCATCAAGCGGGTGTACGTCCCCGAGGCCCTCTACGACGACGTCGTCGAGGGGCTGGCGGCTCACGCCCGGTCGATCAAGGTCGGCGAGGGCACCGAGGAGGGCGTGAAGCTCGGCCCGATCAACAACGCGCCGCAGTACGAGCGGGTCAAGGAGCTGGTGGCCGACGCCCTGTCACACGGCGCGACGGCGGTGACCGGCGGGCACGCCATGGACCGCCCCGGCTACTTCTTCGAGCCCACCATCCTCACTGGGCTCTCCGACGGGACCAGGATCGTCGACGAGGAGCAGTTCGGCCCCGCACTGCCGGTGGTGCCGTATCGAGACCTGGGCGACGCCATCGACCGGGCCAACGCCACCCACTTCGGCCTGTCGGGCTCGGTGTGGGGTGCCGACACCGACCGGGCCGCCGCCGTGGCCGCCCAGCTCGAGTGCGGGACGGCCTGGGTCAACACGCACCTGGCGCTCTCGCCCGAGCAGCCCTTCGGCGGCTTCAAGTGGAGCGGCATCGGGGTGGAGAACGGCCCCTGGGGCCTGGCCGAGTTCTCCGAGTTCCAGGTCGTGCACCGCTCCAAGGCACCGGACGGCCTGAACCTCAACACGGCGTCGCTGCTCAGTTAGTCCCGGGCCCCTGCCCGGCGCCGGCTTCCGGTGCCGGCTGGACCGCGCCGGTCAGCTGCTCGTGGTCGACATCGTCGTGGTGCCGGAGCGGCGACGGATGGCCGAGCTCTTCAGGCCCCGGCCGGTGGCCGCCGCGCCCGCGGTGCCCGAGCCCTCGAGGACCTGGCGAATCTGCTGCACGTCCGACCGGCCCTTCTGCACGGCGGCGTCGGCCGTTTGGTCCGACGACCGGGCGGGCGAGAGGACGTCGTGGTTCGCGTTCCACTGGGCCGGGGCGAAGGCGAGCACCGTGGCCGCCAGCCCGTTGGTCGCGTTGGAGGCGGCGCTGATCTGAGCGTTCAGGTCGTCGATGAGCGGCTGGAGCTGCGCCTGGTTCTGCGGGTTCACGAGCCCCTGGGCCTTTGACGAGTCCGCGGTGAGCGTGGGGACGGCGGTCCTCGTGACACGGTCGGCGTCGGCGTCGATCCGCGACGCCGGCAGGACGAGCACGTAGACGCGGTAGTCGCTGAAGATGGTGGAGAAGTCCTGGGCCGCCTGCTTCACCGTGGCATCGCCCTGGATCTTCTGGTCCAGCTGCTGCAGCGGCGTGATGTCGGTGCCGAGATAGGCCACGAGGGTGGACTGCCCGGAGCCGAGCCCCTTGGCCGCGTTGACCTTGGCGATCGCCGCATTGAGATCGTGCACGCGGTCGGTGATGTCGGTGTTGGCCTTGGTCTTGATGCCGCCGAGGGTGGCCGGGACGGCGCTGGAGCCGCTGTTGCCGGCGGTGCTCGACGACGGTGCGGCGCCGGCCGCGGCCACCGAGCCCAGGAGGGCAGCGGATGCCAGGGAGACGGCGCCGAGGCGGATCAGATGCGTGCGCGCGGTCGACATCGATGCTCCTCTCGTCGGGCCCTCCGTCCGGAGGAGCCCGTGAGGCCATCGTGAGTCCCCCGGGTGATCGGCATGTTCGGCAATCGTGAGGGTTCTGTAAGGGATCGCCACATTCGGGCAATTTGGGGTACGGGAGGTGCCAGGCTAGGTGCGTGAGTGCCGACAACGGAACGGTCGTCGTCGTCGAGGACGACCCGCACATCGCCGATCTGGTGGACCTCTACCTGCGCCGCGAGGGGTTCCGCGTGTTGCTGGCCGGCGACGGTGAGAAGGGGCTGGAGCTCTTCAAGCAGGAGGACCCCTGGATCGTGATCCTCGACGTCGGGCTGCCGGGCGCCTACGACGGGTTCGACGTCTGCCGCGAGATCCGCGCCCGCGGCTCCGTGCCCGTCCTGTTCCTCACGGCGCGGGACGACGAGGTGGACCGCATCCTGGGACTCGAACTGGGTGCCGACGACTACCTCGTGAAGCCCTTCTCACCCCGGGAGCTCGTGGCGCGGGTGCGGGCGATCCTGCGCCGGACCCGGGAGGGCCCGGCGCCCCAGGAGGTGGTCACCGTGGGCGACCTCGAGGTGGACCTGCGCCGCCGCGAGGCGCGCCGGGGTGGTGCGGTCGTCCCCCTCACGACCCGCGAGTTCGAGCTGCTGGCCTTCCTGGCCAACAACGTCGGCCTCGCCCTGTCGCGCCAGCAGCTGCTCGACGGTGTCTGGGGCACCGACTGGTACGGCGACGAGCGCACGGTCGACGTCCACGTGGCCCAGTTGCGCAAGAAGCTCGGCTCCGACCTCCCGCTCGCCACGGTGTGGGGCGTGGGCTACCGGTTCGGCTGAGCGATGCGCCGCCGCCTGATGCTGGCCATGGTCGGCCTGGTCGCCGCCGTCCTGGTGATCGCCGGTGCCGGCAGTCTCATCCTGACCCGCAACGCGGCGCGCAACCAGGCGCAGCAGCAGCTGGTCTCGGAGGCCAACGCCCTCACGTCGTCGAAGGGCGAGACGCGGTCGCTCGAGGCGCTGCGGGTCGTGCAGAAGACGCTCAAGCTCGAGGACGCCGAGATCGTCCGGATCGATCGGTTCGGCAAGATCGTCACTCCGTTGCCATCCGATGCCACGGGGCTGGACATCGACGTGGCCGCGGTCCAGTCCGGACAGACGGTGTCAGGACGGACGGGCAGCCTTGTCTACGCCGTGGCGCCCGTCACCCTGACGGAGACCGAGCGCGAACGCCTGCCCCTGCGCTTGGGTGGCACGTTCGCCATCCTCCTCACCCGCGACGTCGGTGACCTCGGCCCCAGCTGGGGCTACTTCATCGTCGCCGGCGGGGCGGCGCTGCTCGTCGCCGCGCTGGTGGCCTGGCAGATGAGCCGCCGCATGGCCCGCCCGCTGGTGGAGGCGATGGAGGTGACCGGGCGCATCGCGTCGGGTGAGCTGACGGGCCGCGTGCCGGTCCGCCGCAGCGACTACCCCGAGTTCACGTCGCTCGCCGGATCCATCAACGACATGGCCCAGAGCCTCGAGGACAGCCGCGCCCGGGAGCGCCACCTCCTGCTGGCGGTGTCGCACGACCTGCGCACGCCGCTGACCTCCATCCGTGGGTTCGCCGAGGCCATTGCGGACGGGGCGATCGAGGACGACGGGCAGGCGGCCGACGTGATCATCGCCGAGGCGCGCCGCCTGGAGCGCCTGGTCGGCGACCTGCTCGACCTGACCAAGCTCGAGGCTCGGCAGATGTCGATCTCCATGCGCCCCACCGACGCGGCCGAGGTGGTCACGACGACGGCGGAGGGATTCCTGCCGGCGGCGGCCAAGTCCGGGCTGCACATGGTGCTGCAGGTGCCATCCGACGGCGGGGGAGTCGCGGGCAGCGTCGCCACGCCGCCCCGCCTGCCGGTGGCGGCCGACCCGGACCGGCTCGCCCAGCTGCTGGCCAACCTGCTCGAGAACGCCATGACGTTCGCCCGGACCACGGTGAGGGTGGGGATGACGGACGACCGCGTGTCCGGAGCCTGTGTGATCACGGTCGACGACGACGGCCCGGGCATTGCCGACGGCGACCTGGCCCGGGTGTTCGAGCGGTTCTACCGTGCCGACCGCGGGCCCAACCGCCGGATGGGATCCGGGCTGGGCCTGGCCATCGTGGCCGAGCTGGCCGCGGCCATGGGCGGCAGCGTCCGTGCGGAGTCGCCCATCAACTACGACGGGGGATCGCGCTTCGTCGTGACGCTCGGGCACTGGCGGGGGGCGGTACCCGAGGTCGTGCGGGCCTGAGGGCACCGTGCACAGGCGCCCCACAAGCCGGGCGTCGGGTTCTGGCTCCGCCATGGTGACCGTGGCCGGGAACCAGGTCAGGTCGCTGAAGGCGGGGGATCACTTCGGCGAGGTCGCGCTCATCGACGACGGCCCGCGTATGGCAGAGGTGACGGCCGAGACGGACCTGGAGTGCTACGCGCTGGCGGCCTGGCAGTTCCGGCCGTTCGTGCAGGACCATCCCGATGTGGCGTGGGCCCTCATGCAGTCGCTGGTGAAGAGGATCGTGCGCGACGCCAAGTCCGACGACGAGATCTGAGTCGTCTCAGGGGGCGGGCTTCGGTGCCGGCGACGCCACCGCGTGCGCCTGGCCGTGGCCCCCAGTGACCGCCGGCGCGGCCAATCCCACCACCGCGGCCGGCTCGGACATGCGGACGAGGACGTAGTAGGTCGCCGAGTAGGACCCCACGCCGGCGAGCACGCTGAACGCGAACGCGCCGATGAGTTTTGTCCGTCGGAGGTGGCGCGAGGTGCGCAGCTTCGGATGTGCCATGACGTGGGTTTCCACATGGGAATTTCGGCGGGTTTGCAACCGAGCTTGAGGGGTTGCTGCCTGCCCGGATGCCGGGCCGGGGCCGATCGCCGGGCAAGAGCGCCCGTCCGCGTGCCTGGATCGGCGAGGGAGGACGGCGTCCGGCCCGGTGTCACTCCGCCCGCAGGAGCAGCGAGGTGCGGGTCCGGGCGGCCACGCGCCCGGGCAGGAGGGCGACGAGGTTGGCGAAAACGATGGCCCCCAGGGCGACGGCCGCGATGGACACGACGGGCACTGTGGGGTGGGGTACGGCCGAGATCCCGTCGGCGAACAACGTCCACATCCACCGTCCCAGGGCGATTCCGATGGGCACGCCGAGCACCACACCCACCACTGCGGCGACCGAGGACTGCCACGCCACCGAGGCGGCGATCTGCCCATGGGTGAACCCCAACGCCTTCTGGAGAGCGAATTGGCGCCGGCGTTGGCGGACCGACGCGACGAGCGTGAGCCCGAGCGCACCGACCGCCCCGGCGGCCAAGACGGTGGCGAGCAGCGCGGGCGTCGCGCTGACGGAGCGGTAGTTGGCGATCTCGGCCGGGCGCAGCGCGCTGACCACACCACCGATGGGCGCGTCGGGGTCGGACGAGCGGTTGAGCACGGCCGTGATGTGATTGAGCGAGCTCAGCGCGGTGGCCTGGTTCACGCCGGGCCTGACGGAGATGAATACCGCCATGGGACCCGTTCCCGACGATGTGCAGGCGGAGCCGTGTGTGCCCGTCCACTTTGGCGGTGACCGTGTCGCCGACGTGCGCGTGCAGCGATGACAGGGTCGCCGGTCCGAGCACGACCTGTGACGGCCCCGCCAGCGCCTGCCCCGAGAGTTTGGAGGGGCTCACCGCGGCGCCCGGGCTCATGGCGAGTACGGGCACGTCTTGCCCGTCCAGGTCGACGTTCTCGAAGTAGACCCCGGCCCAGTGGGCCACGTCGGGATCGTGGTCGAGCAGCGCGGCCGTCTGAGCCGCCGGCAGGTTCTCGGCGGCGGAGAAGCCGGCCAGCAGGGCGTAGTCCCAGTTCCACCCGTAGAGCGGTGGTTGCGAGACCAGGGCGTTGAGGCTCGATGCGAAGGTGAGGGAGGTCACGATCACGGTGACCGCGACCACCGCACCGAACAGCGCGGAGCGCACCGGTGCCGCGTCGCGTCCCGTTCGCGAGCCCAGCGCCGAACGGATGCCCAGCACCGCGCTCGGAGGTAGGCCGGCGGTGGCGGCGGCCTTCCACACCGAGTCACGGTCGGGGACGGCCGCCCTGTGCGCCAACCGGTGCGGCGCCACACGGTAGGCGACGAACAGCGCGGCCGCCGTCAGCAGCACGACGAACACGAGGAGCCCGAACCCGAGGACCGCCCAGTCGAAGGCCACGCCGATGTCGGGATAGACGGACCGGACCGGGCCGATCGGGGCCAGCGGGGACAGCGCCACGGCGACCGCCACCGCGAGGAGCGACCCGAGCACGGTGGAGCCCACCACGCCGACGAGCCCGTCGGCCATGGCCATCGCCGGCCCGGCCCCCAGGGCGCGCACGATCGCGCCCTCTTCCGCGTTCCGCCGGACCAGGCGGCTGATCACCTGGCCGTTGATCACCAGCGCGGCGAGGGCCGCGATGAGCCCGAAGACCCCGAGTGCGATGGCTTCGGGTCGGATGGCGCGCTCGGCCTTCGCGACGTACGGGGCCCACGTGGAGGATCCCCCGGCGGGTCCGAGGTTGGGGAGGACCTTGTTGACGGCGGCGACGACGGCCGCCTCGTGCCTCGCCCCGCCATCGAGGCGCAGCGAGACGTAGGAGTAGTAGGCACAACACGTCACGAGGCGCCTGGTCAGCGCGGGTGTGGCCACCGCGATCTGGTCGCCGAGCGCAGCGTCGTCGTCCTGGACGACCTGGGGGCTCCATTCCACGATGCCGACCAGCTTGAACGGGACGATGAGGTGGGGCTTGCTCTGTGGGTAGCCGCTGAAGTCCGGCTCGCTCACCTGCGCGTCGGTGAAGAAGGCCACGGGCAAGGTGGACCCGACGTGCAGCCCGTACTGGGCGGCGGCACCCGAGGACATGACGATCTCGTCCATGCGGGTGGGGTCGGCCATCCGGCCCTGCACCACGGTGACCCGGTCAGTGGAGAAGTACTCTCCGCCGTCAGTGCTGGTACTGCCCTCGAGTCCGGGCGGTGCCTCGCCCGGGACCGTCGAATGGTGGTGCCCTAGGACGCCCCTGAAGTAATCGCACCGAAAGGCTCGCGATCTGGACCCGGGTCGGCAAGAATTTGTCCATGGCACTCGGTCGGGCAAAGGTCCAGCAGCGCTTCGAGAGCCCGAGGGAGATCCTCGGCGAC
>JBEKVF010000014.1:0-15214 GCA_049514295.1 Acidimicrobiales bacterium | reverse complement strand
TTCCTACGCTGACCGGGTCGTCTTCCTGGCCGACGGCAAGGTCGTCGACGAGCTCGCCGAGCCGACGCCGGACTCGGTCCTTGAGCGCATCCGGACGCTGGGCGCCTGACATGTGGCGGGTCACAATCAAGGGGCTCCTGGCCCACAAGCTCCGCCTCGTCCTGACCGCGCTGGCCATCGTGCTGGGGGTGACCTTCATCGCCGGGACGTTCGTGCTGACCGACACCCTGCACAACACGTTCGACAACCTGTTCGGGAACATCTACCAGAACGTCACCTTCCAGGTGCGCGGCGTGGCCCAGTTCGGCAGTGGCGGCACCGCCACCCGCAACCCGGTGCCCGAGTCGGTGGTCGGCACCATCCGCGCCGTCCCCGGCGTGCAGGCCGCCGCGGGCTCCGTCGAGGGCTACGCCCAGTTCATCAACCATGACGGCAAGGCGATCAGCACCGGCGGCGCGCCCACGCTCGGGGTGGCCTTCCAGAGCGTGCGCATCCTGTTGCAGGGGCCGACCCGGACGTTCACCATCACCGGGATCGCACGCTTCGGGACGGCGAACAACCTGGCCGGGGCCACGCTGGCTGCCTTCGACACCCGGACCGCACAGGCCCTCCTGGGCAGTGTGGGCAAGTTCGACGCCATCGACATCGTCGCCCAGCCCGGTGCCGACAAGGCCACCGTCCAGCGCGAGATCGCGGCCGTCCTGCCCCACGGCGTCGAGGTGGTGACGGGCCAGACCGTCATCAACGAGGCGACGAGCGCGGTGAGCCAGGCGCTGGGCTTCTTCAACACCGCCCTGCTGGTCTTCGGCTTCATCGCACTCTTCGTCGGTGGCTTCACGATCCTGAACACGTTCTCCATCACCGTGGGCCAGCGCACCCGGGAGCTGGCCCTGCTGCGCATCGTCGGCGCGAGCCGCCGCCAGGTGTTTCGTTCCGTGCTCGGCGAGGCGCTCATCGTCGGGCTGGTGGCGTCGCTCATCGGGCTCGGACTGGGGGTGCTGGCCGCCATGGGCCTGGAGAAGTTGCTCTCCGCCTTTGGGTTCACGCTGCCGTCGGGCTCCCTCGTGTTCGAGGCCCGCACCGTCATCGTGTGCCTCATCGTCGGCGTGGGCGTGACGATGGTGTCCGCCATCAGCCCAGCGCGGCGCGCCGTGCGCATCGCCCCGGTGGCGGCGGTCTCCGAACAGCAGGTCGAGCAGGACGTCCCCATGCGGCGCCGCTTCACCCGCGGCGGGATCATCACCGTGATCGGGGTCGCCCTGCTCGCCTACGGGCTCTCCAAGCCGGCCATCCAGTTGGTCGGCCTCGGCGCCGTCCTGATCTTCGTCGGCGTGGCCATGCTGGCACCGGCGCTGGCGCGGCCGATGGCGAGCGTCATCGGCCGCCCGCTGGCCCGCCTGCTCGGCACCTCGGGGCGGCTGGGTCGGGAGAACTCCATGCGCAGCCCGAAGCGCACCGCCCAGACCGCGTCGGCGCTCATGGTCGGCCTCGCCCTGGTCTCGGCCATCGCCGTGTTCGGCGCCTCGCTGTCGAGCTCGGCCACGAGCAGCGTCGACAACGCGATCAGCGCGGACATCATCATCTCGGCGGCGAGCACGACCGGAAACGGGGAGTTCGGCAACGCCGTGCCGATCGTGGCGGGTGCCGTCCCGGGGGTCAACGCCACCTCGGTCGTCTACGGCGGCCAGTTCGAGTTCCGCCATTCCCTCGTGTCCCTCCTGGCCGTCGGGACGGAGCACCTGAAGGAGACGGTGATCCTCAACATCACCTCGGGGACGTCGCGGGCGCTGGCCGCCGGCGGCCTGCTTGTCGACACCACCACGGCCAACAACGACCATCTGTCGGTGGGCGACACCGTCCCGGTGCGGTTCGCGCTGACGGGTCGCTCCACCATGCGCATCGGGGGGATCTACCAACCGAACGCACTGGCCGGGAAGTACCTCGTCGGCGACGGCTTCTTCCTCGCCCACTACCAGAACCCGCTGCCCGGCGCAGTGCTCCTGAAGACCGACGGCAGCCCCGGGGTGCAGTCTGCGGTTTCTCACGCGCTGGCCGCGTACCCCAACGTGCAGGTCCAATCGCGGGCCCAGTTCGAGGCGTCACAGAAGGCCGCGGTCAACAAGCTGCTCGGCCTGGTCTACGCGCTGCTGGCCCTAGCCGTGATCGTCGCCCTCATCGGGATCGTGAACACGCTCATGCTGTCGGTCTTCGAGCGCACCCACGAGATCGGGCTCCTGCGCGCGGTCGGCATGAAGCGGCGCCAGATCCGCGCCATGATCCGCTCCGAGTCGGTGATCCTCGCCGTCTTCGGCGCCGTCATCGGGATCATCGTCGGGACGGGACTGGGCATAGCCCTCGTGTCGTCGCTCCGCTCGCAGGGCTTCACCTCCACGGTGGTGCCGGTGTCGAACCTCGTCATCTTCCTGATCCTGGCCGCCCTGCTGGGCCTGCTCGCCGCCAGCTGGCCGGCCCGTCGCGCCGCCCGCCTCGACGTGCTGGCGGCCATCGCCGCCGACTGACGACCGGCGTCAGGTGCTGATGCGCCACCTGATGGTGATGCGCTCGAACGACTGGTCCGTGAACACGGCGACGCTCTTGCGCAGCGTGAGGTCGAGGTCGTCGAGGGTCTCGGAGCGCGACTTGGTGTAGACGTCGACGAAGAGCACGTCGCCCCAGCCGAGGGAGGCGATGGTCCGGCTCACGCGGAGGCGCTCGTCGACGTTGGTCACCTCGTCCACGGCGGCCCGTACGGCGCGTTGCAGCGCGGAGTCGCTCATGGAAGTGCCGCGTCTGGGAGGTCTCACCGACGGGGGACGGTCAGGGAGCGATGCCCCACACCGCGAGTGCCCGCGCACGTCCGCCGGGCCAGAAGTGGGGAGTACGACACGGACGCGCCTTTCGTTTGAGGATCCAGGTTTATCACTCGTCACGGGCGCCGGGAATCTGAGGGGAAGTTGTGCCCGATTTGGGCGACCTCAGGGCTCCGACCTGGGTGCGAACCGTCCGGTGAGGGCGACCACGCGACACTGTCCGTCACTCAGCCGGGTCAGCTTGTAGGTCGCGTCGACGACGTTCGAGACCACCGCCCAGCCGCCGCGGCGCCCGCCCCCGGCGGTCGTGACGTCGGTCACGCCGCCCCGCCAGTCCGTCATGTGCACCTCGGTATGCGCGCACCGCCTCTGTTCATGTGACCCCCGACCCCTCGACGCAGGATGCCGCTTCGGTACAGTACCGACATGACGACGACGAAGGCCGCCACGCCCCGAGCCTTCCCCCTGCCGGGGTACCCGATCGTCGTCGGCCCCTTCACGCACGTGGCGGCGGAGCGGGACCGGCTGGCCGCACTGCGCTGGCGCAGCTTCGACGCCCGCATGCTCGGCGCGACGGTCGGGGCGGAGATCTCGGGTGTCGACCTCACCGCGGAGCTGGCTGACGAGGTCGTCGCAGAGCTGCGCCGGGCGCTCCACGACTACAAGGTGATCTTCTTCCGGGACCAGCCGTTGACGCCCCAGCACCATGTCGCGTTCGCCCGGCGGTTCGGCGCCCTGGAGATCCACCCGTTCCTGGCCTCCAACACGGGGGAGCCCGAGCTCGTCCGCTTCGAGAAGACGGCGGAGGTGGGCGGCTACGAGAACTCGTGGCACCACGACGTCACCTGGCGGGAGTGCCCGTCCATGGGCGCCGTCCTGCACGCCATCGAGGTCCCCGACACCGGCGGCGACACCCTCTTCTCGGACATGTACGCCGCCTACGACTCACTGGACGAGGCGACCAGGGAGGAGATCGACGGGCTCACCGCGGTGCACGACTTCACCCAGACCTTCGGGCACGCCATGACGGCCGACGAGCGCCGCGCCGCGCAGGAGCAGTACCCCCCAGTCCGCCATCCCGTGGTCTGCACGCACCTCGCCACCGGGAAGCTGCACCTCTACGTGAACCGGCCCTTCGTCAGCCACATTGAGGGGCTCGAGCGCGACGCCAGCCTCGAGCTCCTGGACCGCCTGTGCCGCCGCGCCGACGCGCCAGAGCACCAGTGCCGCTTCAGCTGGACCCCCGACGCGGTGGCGTTCTGGGACAACCGCGCCGTGCAGCACTACGCGTCGAGCGACTACTGGCCGCAGCTCCGGACGATAGAGCGCGCCTCCGTCATCGGCACCCGGCCCGCCCGTTAGAGGGTCACCCGGGCACCAGGGGACGCACCCCGAAGCGCTCCCGGAGCTCGGCGAGATCCACCGTGGCGTGCGCGAAGTGGTCGACGCCGGCCATCACGTCGACATTCGTGGCCCGGCCGCGGGCGAGGGCCTCGGCGAAGCGGTCCACGTTCCCGGGGTCCGAGAGCGTGTCGGCCCGGGCGATGGCCACCCGCTTGCCGCCCACGGAGTGGATGGAGTCGTTCTGGAAGATGCCGAGCGTGAAGCAGAGCATGGCCAGGCCCCAGCTGCCCCGCATGGACGTGGCGATGAAGGCGAACACCTCTATTTCGCCGATGGGGGTGGCGTCATACTCGGCCAGCACGTGGACGAAGTCGTGCGTGGCGCCCGTCTCCTCAATGCCCTTGGGCTCCCCCGGGAAGGGGAAGCCGTGGCGGTCGTAGAAGTCGGCCACCCCCTTGCCCCAGCTGCCGGGGGGGCAGGAGCGCAGCGCCTCCCACCGCCGGGCGATGGCCCGGTCCCCGACGAGGCCCGTGTAGGCGAGCTTGGAGCGGACCAACTCGAGGAACTGGCCGTGCAGGGTTCCGTGCACCTTCTGGTTCGTGTACCACGTGGAGCGCTCGATGTCGGCATGGAGCGCCAGCAGGTGCTGCGTCGCCAGGTCCCTCGCGGCGTGCACCATGCGCTCGCTCACGTGCAGCGCCCCGGCGTAGTCGTCGACGGCGGCCGCCACGGCGGGCGGGAGCGGGTGCGCCAGCATCTCGAGCACCACCATGAGGCAGACCGTGCCCTCGCGCAGCTCCGTGTCGGGCCCGGTCGCCAGGAACTCGGCCGCCGACAGCGGCGCCGGCCACCCGTCGTCGGAGGTGATCCCGTAGAGGTCGCGGGCGATGGTGTGCAGGACGCTCTCCTGCAGCGGGTCGAGTCCCCCGCCCGCCTCGAACGCACCCAGCACCCCCGCGAGCGCGGTCCTCGCCCCTGGGGAATCGGGGAGGATCACGCGCCGATCGTACTGAGTGCCGGCGCGCGCAGGAACAGCGTCACCACGGTGCCGATGAGCGACACGCCGGCCGCCACGGCGAACACGGCTCGGACGGTATCCGGCAGGTCATGGGCGGCGGTGCCGAGGTCGGCGGCGATGGTGGCCGACAGCGCGACCCCGACGCTGAAGCCGACCAGGCGGGCCGCCTGGGCGAGGGCCGACGACTCGCCCGCCGCCCGCAAGGGCACGCCGTTGAGCGCGGACGCCGTCGAGCAGTCGAAGCACAGGCCTTGGCCCGCGCCCGCCACGATCAGCACCACCACCACGACGGCGAGCGGCGCGGCGGCCTCGAGCGCCATGAGGAGGACGAGGCCCACCGTGCCGAGCGCCATGGCGCCGACCAGGGAGGCGTGCAGGCCCAGGCGCCGCACCAGCGGCCCGATGCCGGCCCCGACACCGGCGAACGAGGCGCAGTAGAGGGCGAACAGGGCGCCGGACTCCAGCGGCGGGTAGCCGGCGACCTCCTGCAGGTACACGGCGCTGTAGACGAGCGTCACGCCGAAGGCCCAGGTGGACGCGAAGGCGACGGCGACCGTCGGGGCCAGGTAGGGCGCCCGCCGGACCCCGGGCAGGAGGAGCTCGGAGGTTCCCGGGCGACGGGCCGACCACCACGCCACGGCGAAGGCGACCAGCGCGGCGGCCACCTCGGCGAGCACCGTCCCGGCGCCCCGCGTGGCGATGGAGCCGATGGCCACGACGGCGAGCACGACACCCGCGGACAGCGCAACCAGGCGGAGGGCCGGCAGGGCCGGCGCACCCGTCTCCGGGCGGTCCGCGGGCACGAGGGCGAGCAGTGCCGGCACGGAGGCGAGGCAGAGGACGGCGTTGACGATGAAGAAGCCCCGCCACGAGAACCACGCCACCATGGCGCCCCCGATGAGGGGGCCCGCGGCCGCCCCGACACCGCTGATGGCGCCGAAGGCGCCCACCGCGGCCGGCCGGCGCTCCTCAGTGAAGGCGGCGTCGACGACGGCGAGGGAGGTGGTGAAGCACAGCGCGCCCGCCAGCCCCTGCACGGCGCGGGCCGCGACCAGCACGTAGATCCCGGGGGCGACACCGCAGACCACCCCGGAGACACCGAGCAGCACCACCCCGACCAGGAAGACGCGCCGGCGCCCCCGGCGCGCGCTCCATCGCCCCGCGGGGAGCAGCGCGACGGCGAAGGCCAGTGTGGACGCGCTGACCACCCAGTTGGCGCGGGCGAAGCTCGTGTCGAGCCCCGTGCGGATGGAGGGCAGGACGGTGCCGATGCCGTTGATGTCCATCGACAGGGCCACCAGCGGCAGCGCCATCGCCGCCAGCACCAGCCAGGCGCGCCGCCCAGCAAGCGGCGACGCATCACCGGGCGGGTCGACGGCAGGCGGGGAGGGAGCGACCCCGGCAGGATACGCGGCCGTAGGATGCGGAGCGTGGGCTCCGTCTCCCTGTCGGACGATGGCGGTTTCGACTTCGCCCTGCGCTGCCTGCTGAGCGGCGTCGGCTACGACATGGCGGAGTCCGGTGAGGTCCTCGCCGTCGCCGAGGCGATCGTGCCAGGCGACCGCGACTCGTGGTTCGACGCGCTGAGTGCCCAGGCGGACCGCTGCGCCGACGCCGCCCTGCGTGCCGCCGACGCGGGCCACCGGCGCAGCGTGGCGACGGCGTCGCTACGCGAGGCGAATTATCGCTACGCCGCCTTCTACCACGTACTCGGGACGAGCCGGCCCGAGCGCCAGCTCCCGGCCTGGCGCGCCCACCGCGTCGCTCTCGAGCGCGCCATCGCCTACTGGCCCACACCGGTGCGCCGCCTGAGCCAGCCCGACGCGGTGCCAGCATGGCTCTTCACACCGCACGGCCCCGCGCCCGACGGCGGCCGGCCGGTGGTCGTCGTGCACAACCTGCTGACCGCACCGCTCTCCGACGTGTTCATGACGGGTGTCACCGATGCCGTCGAGCGGGGCTGGGCCGCCGTCGCCTTCGAGGGCCCGGGCCAGGGCCAGACCTGGTTCGAGGACGGGGTGGGGCCGACCGACGACTGGGCGGGTGTGGCGAGCCGGCTGACCGACCGGCTGCTCCAGGAGGAGGACATCGACTGCACCCGGCTGGTGGCGATGGGCATCGGGGACGGCGGCTACCTGGCGGCGCGGGCGGCCGCCGCCGACCACCGCACCGCGGCCCTGGTGTGCGACCCCGGCGTGGTGCGGCCGATCGCGGCCGCGCTCGGGCAGCTGCCCGAGCACCTCCGGGCGGTGTGGCGCTCGGGCGGATCGGCGGACCCCGACGGCTTCGACCGCGCCGTCGCCGACGCGGCGCACGACGACGCCGAGCTGTCCTTCACCGTGGCCAAGCTCACCGAGCAGTGGCCGACCACGTCGCCGGCGGCGCTCCTCGGGCGTCTGGCCGGCTGGGACCTCGCCCCCCATGTGGAGGACATCGACTGCCCGACGTGGATCGCCGACCCCGACCAGGCGACGTCGTTCCCCGGCCAGTCGGCCGAATTGGCCCTGCTGCTGGGCGCCCGGGTCAGGCTGGCACCCTTCACCAGCGCCGAGGGAGCCGGCCTCGACTGCGAGATCGGCGCCCCGCGCCTGCGCAACCAGCGCGTGTATGACTGGTTGGAAGACCTGCTGGGACCAGCGGAGCCCGGCCCCGCACCACCGAACTAATGGAGGCCCCATGACCGGACCCGTCGGCTGGCTCCGTGCCGTCGTCATCGACGCCGAGGACCCCGAGCAGCTCTCGGCCTTCTGGCAGGCCGTCCTGGGCGTCGGCGTCTTCGAGGTCGAGCAGGACTGGATCCAGCTCGAGCGCGACCGCGGCGGGGTCTACCTCGCCTTCCAGCCGCTGCCGGCGGGCGGGACCCCGGGCGCGGCGCGCCTGCGGCCCGACATCGAGGTGGAGGACATGGATGTGGCGCAGGGCCAGATCGAGGAGCTCGGCGGCCGGCTGGTGGCGGTGATACAGGAGCCCGACGGCGACTCGCACCGGCGCATGGCCGACCCGGAGGGCAACGAGTTCACCATCCTGCTGCCGTTGCACTGATGCCGCGCGCGGAGCTCGAGGCCGCCGCCCGGCGCGTGCTCGCCCGGCCCCCGCGACCACCACGCGACCCCGGGCTCTTCACCTCGGGCGTGCTCTTCGGGCAGCCGGGCCTCTACCCCGACGGGCCGCCCATGGCACCCGCGGCGGGACCGAGGCCCGACGAGGCCACCCTGCGCGCCGAGCTGGCCTCCTTCGCGGCGGCCGGCGGCGCCGATGCCGCCGTGCTCGACGAGCAGATGCGCGCGCTGGCCGACCGGTGCCCCGAGCCGCTGCCGCGGGCCGCGCTGGCGGTGCTGGCCACGACGGTGGCGGCGCCACTGGTGGCGGCCTTTCCCGCTCGCACGAGGCCCCGCGCTGTGTCGGTCGGCGCCCCGTCGTCGCCCGGTCGCGTCGTGGGTCCCGCCCTCGGGGGCGGCACACCCCGCGAGCGGGTGGTCAACGAGCGCTACGAGGCCGAGCACCCGGCGTCGGTCGCCCCCTCGCTGGCCCACGACCTGCTGTGGTCGCCCGACCTCGCGGTGCACGCGGCCGAGACATTGCTGCACGCGCTCAACGCCATGGTCCACCTTCAGGTCGTGGCCCGGGTCCCGGCCCTCGCGCATCGCGGCACCGAGCTGTGCCGGCGCCAGAACTCGCTCGCCATCACCCTGTGCAACTCGCGGCAGCCGGGCTCCGAGCGCATCGAGCTGGTGGCACCCGACGGCCCGGGCACCCTTCCCGGTGGGGACCCGGCGCTCGACAGCCCGGACTTCTGGTCGGTGCCCTTCGCCCCGCCGGGCGCCGCCGCCCCGTCCGAGGTGGTGCGCGCGCTGGCGGCCGAGGTCTTCGAGCCGCTCGTCGAAGAGGGCGGGTCCCCGCAGCCCCTCGCGTTCAGCGAGGACTGGGGCAGGTGGTTCGGCGCCCGGCTCTCGTCGTCGTGGCTCCCGCCGGTCGACCAGCTGCGGGCCGCCCTGGCCCTCGGCCTCGTCCTTCCCGCCGCCGTCGCCGAGGCCGCCGGGCCCGCCGTGCTCGGCCAACCGGAGCTGGCCGACGCGGTCGCGGTCTGGGACCGCTAACTGCTCTGCTCTCGTCGGACCTAACCTCACTGGCATGGCTGGGATAGGCCCGTTCTCCCGCCGACTTCGCGATCGGCACGACGATCACCTTCCGCTCACGGCCGGGCCTGTTTCCAACGGTGAATTCGTCCCGGCTGCGGAAGGCGCCCGGGACCGGGCCGTCAATGAGCTCATCCGGGCCTCCATCGACGAATCGGCCAGACGGCTCGGCATGGACCGCCGACGCTTTCTTCAGGGCGCGGGCGCAGTGGCGGCGTCCCTGGCGGTCTTCGAATTCGCCGGGTGCGCGTCTCCGCCGACGTCGCATGGGCAAGCGGTGTCCCACCCCCGGGGCCGGGGCGGACGGTTCAACGTGCCGCCGCCCGAGGACACTGCAGCCTGCCAACAGGCGCTGACAAGTTCGGACTTCATCTTCGACGTCCACACGCACCACGTGATCCCGAGCGGTCCGTGGGTCCAGAATTCGCCCGAGACGACCTCGCTCGTGCTCTCCATGCTGCCGGCGGGCTGCACCGACACTCCCCAGCTGGACTGCGTGGATCGGGCGACGTACCTGCACGACCTCTTCCTGGCCAGCGACACCACGATGGCCATCCTGACGGACGTCCCCAATTCGGGTCCCGCCAACGCACCGATACCGTTCCCCGAGGCCCTGAACACGCAGGCGATCACCGCCGAGCTCACCGGCGGTGGCGCCGGCCGGCTCCTGGTGGAGAACATCATCGCTCCGAACGTGGGGCCGGTGAGCGCCACCCTCGACGAGATGTCGAGCGCGGTCGCGGCGGGCCCACCCGTCGCGTTCAAGGTGTACACGGCGTGGAGCCCGAGCGGTCAGGGGTATTCGTTGGAGGATCCCGCCATCGGCCTCCCCACGGTCCAGCATGCGCACGACCTCGGTGTCAAGGTCTTCGTCGCCCACAAGGGCCTCCCGCTGGTGAATTTCGATCCGGCCTTCAACCACCCCGACGACATCGTGGCGGTCTCGCGCCAGTTCCCCGACATGCAATTCGTGGTGTACCACGCCGCGTGGGACCCCTCGCACGTCGAGGGTCCGTACGACCCGAGCGCCAGCATCGGCATCGACACCATGCTGGCCGCACTCGACCGCCACGGCGTCCCTCCGAACGACAACGTCTGGGTCGACGTGGCCTCCATGTGGCGCCAACTGCTCACCCTGCCCGATCAGGCCGCCCACGCCATCGGGAAGCTGCTCAGCCGAGTGGGTGAGCAGAGGGTCATGTGGGGCACGGACAGCATTTGGTACGGAAGCCCCGAACCGCAGATCATGGCCATGCGGTCGTTCCAGATCACCAGCGAGTTCCAGGACGTCTACAAGTACCCGGCGCTGACCGACGAGGTGAAGGCGGGCCTCTTCGGCCTCAATGCCGCCCAGCTGTTCGGCGTCGACCCGACCGCCACGCGCTGCGGGCTGACGACGGATCCTCTGACAGCGAACATCCAAGAGAGCGCACAATTACGTGACGAGGGGGCCCTCCCGTCGGCGTGGCAGCCCCACGGGCCGACGACCCGCCGCCAGGTTCTCGACTGGCTCGCTTCGTCCGTCACGCCGTGGATGCCGTCCTGAGCGGAGGTTGAGCATCATGGCTCGGAGTCCCTGCCGGCCGGCGGAAGGGACTCCGCGGCCCCCGCACGCGCCGAGGCCTGCGCCGCCTCGATGATCTGCGCCGTCAGCACGGCATCGTCGATGTTGATCGGCGGGGGCGCGGCGTCGAGGAGGAACGCCGCCAGGCCGGCGTAGAAGAGCCCGTACGCACCGGGCAGCGTCGGCACCCCCCTCCGCTCGGCCCCGACGACCACCTCGCCCCACGAGGGCTCGGGCTCCTCGCCCCAGCCGGGCTCGCGGGGGGAGTGACCCGCAACGAGCAGGGCCTCCTGCACGTCCATGCCGCGCTTCACGTAGGCGGCGGCGTCACCCAGGAGCCGGAAGCGCGGGCCGAGGTCGGCCGCCACCGCGCTCATCCAGAGGTGGACCCGCGGCCCGCCCGGATACCCGAGCGCGACGAAGACGTCGTCGTCAACGCGGCTGGCGGCCCGGCGGACGGCGATGTCGGCGTCGACGGACTGCGGCCGGCCGAAGAGCACGACCGCCTGGTCGATGAGATGGGTCCCGAGGTCGTAGAGGATGCCGGTGCCCGCGCCGGGCTCCGGGTCGTTCTTCCACGCCCGCGGCGACATCTTGGGCTGCCAACGCTCGTAGCGCGACTCGAAGGTGTGCAGCGTGCCCAGTGCGTCGCGGCCTAGGAGGTCGACGACGGTGCGGAAGTCGCCGTCCCAGCGGCGGTTCTGGAAGGGCACGACGGCGGTGCCGTTGGACTCGGCCAGGGCGCGCAGGCGACGGGTCTCGCCACTGGTCGGGGTGACCGGCTTGTCGACCACCACCGGCCGGCCCCGCGACAGCACCGCAGCGGCCACTGCGGCGTGCGACGAGTTCGGCGTCGTCACCACGACGAGGTCGACGTCGTCCAGCCGGCCCAGCAGCGCCTCGACGTCCCGCTCGACGCGGACGCCGGGGTAGCGGGCCATGACCGCTGCCCGTCGCTCCGGGTTGCCGGTGACCACGGACACCAACTGCAGGCGGGGCTCCGTCTCGATGAAGGGGGCGTGGAACACGGCGCCGCCCATGCCGTAGCCGACGAGCGCGACCCGGGCGGTGTCTCGTGGCGGGCTCATTGGGCCGGACCACCCTTTCTGCTGCCTTCTAAGGGAATTCCTAGAAAGCGTCCCTGAGGTACCCGGTTCTATCTTCTCCGGCCACCCGGAGAAAGGCCCTCACCGGTGGGCGACCAGGGAGGCGAGGACGAACACCCCGACCTGCGTGTAGGTGGAGGTCCCGAACGGCGTCGAGCTCATGACCTTGAGGTCCTGTTGCACGCGCAGGGGGAGGCCGGTGCGCGTGCTGAACCAGACCTCGGAGCGCTCGGTGCCCGTCTGGGCGCCGGTGTCCTTCCGGAGCCGCAGGAAGTGGGCGGCCGGGACGGGCGTGCCGCCGACCGACACGGTGTCGAGGCCGAGGAAGCGGTACGGACCGGCGCTCAGTGTCCGGCCCTTCACCGACGTGTTGGTGCCGGTGCAGCGCGACTGCCACTGCTGCCTGACGGACGCGTTGGTCGGCAGAGCCATGCTGCCCGGCGCGCAGGTGAATGAGCTCAGGTTGGTGAAGTTGAGCGGACCGACGGACCACAGCTGCCAGGACTGCCCACCGGCCTCCCAGAGGTCGCCCGAGTGGAGGCAGTACTCCCACGTCTGCCAGTGATGGGTGCTGTAGTCGATGCGGAAGACCCAGCAGTTCGATCCCCGGAGGGTCACCGTGCCGGGGAGGGTGGGCCCCTCGGCCTGGGACAGCGGTGGCAGAGTGAGCCGCTCTGTGCCCGAGCCCGTGTACGCATAGACCCCCGGCGCAGGTCGATCGGCACCGGGCACGCCGGCGGCGCCCTTCCCCAGCTGGGCCTCGGCCTGGCGCAGCGAGACGGGCTTGGCGTGACTCGACGCCAGCACGACCACGGCCGCCACCGAGGCCAGCAGGAGGACGACCACGCCGAGGACCCACGGCCAGCGGCGGCGGTGTCGCTTGCCGGGAGCCGGCACCGCGGGGTCCGTCACTGGGGCGGATGGTAGGTCGCCTGGGCGAAAGCCCCCGGTCGCTGGACATCGAGTCCACCGTCTGCGTCAGGCGAAGGCTCCCGACCGGGTGGCCAGCCCCTCGGGCACCCGGCTCGGCACGGCGGCCGTCGATGTGGCCCGCACCCGGTTGGGGTACACGGTCAGGGCCAGCAGGACGAGCAGCGGGCCCGTGTTGGGATCGGTCCCGAGGCCGGTGAAGACGCCCCCGAACGCCTCCCCGAACATCCAGTAGTCGAGCGCCAGCGCGGCTCCGGCGACCAGGAAGACGGTCGTGTGGCGGGAGACCAGCGGGCCCAGCCCGACCACGAAGGACAGGACGCCGCAGACAATGGCGACCGAGCCCCCGCCGCTCCCGAAGGCGTGGGCGACGGACAGCTGCACGTGGGACAGCCAGCCCGGCTCGCCGGTGACGGACCCGCTGATGGCGCCCGAGATGGACCCACCGGCCCGGTTCGCCGGCAGCAGCCACAGGATCCCCATGCCGCTCCACACGACGGCCCAGATGGCCTTGCCGCCCCGTTCCCCGAGCGGCCCCTCGGCTGCGGCCGGCCCCGACACCGCCGGACCGGCCGTCCGCGGCCACACCAGCAGGCCGATGGCGACGTAGAGCAGGGCGGCTCCCGGCGCGCCCGTGAGCGGTGACGCCATGCCGGTGAAGAGCATGCCGAAGCCCTCGCCGAGCGCCCAGACCCCCAGCGCCCAGATGAAGGAGAGCACGAGGGCCGGCCTCACGGTCTCGCGGATCAGGAGCCCGACCCCGATGAGGATCTGGATGCCGGCGAACACGCTGTCCGCGAGGGCGGGCTGCACGGCGATCAGGTGCGCCATGTGGGTGATGGCACTGGACACGATTCCCGGTTGTCCCTGGGCCACAGGCAGGATCACGCCCCTGGCGAAGCTCGTGCCGAACATCTTGGGCTGGAGCTGGAGCACTCCGTCGACCAGCCAGATGATGCCGAGGCCGATCTGGACGGTCCGGGCGGACACACGCCCCGATGCTGATGTCCGCCCGGTGCTCATGCGGTCCCCTCAATGATCGGGGCCAGCTCGGCCCGGGTCAGGTCGGCCTGGAACTGGTGGGTCGAGGCCAGCGACGGCTCGGTCCACACGTGGAGCATGAAGTAGGTGTTCGAGTTGTGGACGCCCGAGGCGCACGTGCCGGCCGACGACGTCCGCCCGACGACCTGGCCACCGGAGAGACAGAGGTTGTCGTGGGCGTGCCACTGCGTGAGTGATCCGCCGACGTCAGGGCCGGGCGTGCAGGGCGCCGGTCCGAGGTACATGGCGCCCATGAGCTTGGGGCCGTTCACCGTGTTGGCGTAGACGAGGAACGAGGGGTTCGACGGGTCGAAGCCCTCATTCTTGGCGACGGACCAGTTGGCGTAGTGGACCACGTACCCGCGGGGGTTGGTGGCCGGGGTGTACCCGGCCGCCGTGGCGGCGGAGAGGCTCGTGTACTTGGTCAGCGTGGCCTCGGTCTGCGCCACGAGCTGGTTGGCCGCCGCCTGCTGGGCCGCCGTCGGGGGACCCGAGGGCACCGGCGCCATCACCATGCCGTCCGACATGGTCGTCGCCCCCTTCACGTTGGAGCAGACGGTCGACGTGGTCTGCGTCGCCCCGGCCGACGCGGACGACGAGGTCGGGCTCGATGCCCCGCTCGACATGCCGGCCATGGAGCTCGAGCTGGACCCGGTTCCCGATGCGGAGGTGGTCGGCGTGCTCGAGCCCGCGTCCTTGGATGCCGGCGAGGCGGTCGTGGCCGGGTGGGAGGT
This sequence comes from Acidimicrobiales bacterium, assembly GCA_049514295.1. Classification (GTDB taxonomy): domain Bacteria; phylum Actinomycetota; class Acidimicrobiia; order Acidimicrobiales; family RAAP-2; genus Bog-473. The sequence goes on along the minus strand of JBEKVF010000014.1, from coordinate 531 downwards.
CGCGTCGACCACCGAGGTGGCCGAGAGCACGAGCACGGCGGCGACGCCCACCGTCGTGAGCGCGGCCCACCACATCCTGGCGGCCAGGCCCATGCCCGACCAGCGCTGCGTGACCCGTTGGGTGAGACGCTCCATTGCTCCTCCTCAGTACCTCTTCGTCGCCAGCCTCAACCCCAGATGTCAGGGGCGGGCAAGCGGGGTGTGAGGGAAGTGTGAGCCCCCGTGTCAGCGACGCGTTGTGACCGGGAAGATTCCTGACGGATCGTTCCCGGGACACGTCTGATGTTCCGGGCACAGGCCTGACGGCCCTGCGCGTCCGCACGTCACGAGGCGGAGCAGGGCTGAATGGCGGGAGTCAGTTGTGCTGTGGCTCCCGCAACGCCGCATCGATGGAGTCGCCGAATGTCGGCCGCGTCGGGTCCACTTGAGCGTTGGCGGCCGCCGCCGCAGGCAGGTCCGGTCCCGGTGAAACGACGATCCGATCCCGACCTCCGGCTTTGGCGCTGAGCAGAGCGGCATCCGCCAGCGAGA
>JBEKVF010000013.1:0-14829 GCA_049514295.1 Acidimicrobiales bacterium | reverse complement strand
TCCTGGGCCACCCTCGGCAGCGCCACGCCGGCCACCCGGTAGGCGGCCTGCACCAGCCCAGAGCAGTCGAAGCCCACGCCCGGGGTCTCGCCTCCCCAGACGTAGGGCGTGCCGATCTGGGACAGCGCCCACTCCACCGCCACCGCGCCGGCACCCGACACCGGCGTCCCCGCCGGCGTGGGCGCGGCCAGGGACTGGGCCAGCGCCAGCACCTGGGCCACGTAGGACGCCGAGTGGTTGTAGGCATAGACGGCACCGGCGATGTCGGCCCCGCCCGCAGCGCCGTTGGCGCACAGGAGGCGTGCGGCCGCGTACACGGCGTCGGTCGGGTCGTAGGGGCTCGGCGGGCCGGCCCCGCCCGGGGGCATCGGCTCGTCGTACTCGGCGAAGGTGGCCGGCTCGAACTGCATTGGCCCCTCCGCTCCCGCCGTGTTGGACCCACTGTGGACCCCGGGGAGGGTCGACTGCCCGTTGTCCGACTCGACGGTGCCGATGGCCGCCAGGACCGTCCACGGCAGGCCCGGGCAGGTGGCCGCCGCATCCTGGTAGAGCGCCAGCATGGTGGCGGGGACCTTGGCGGTCGCCGCCGACGAGGCGGCCGGCGCCCCTCCGCCGACGCCGAGCAGGGAGAGGGCGGACGCCACCACCGCGGTCCCGACGAGCGCGGACGCCAGGCCCACCGCCAGACCCGCCACCGCAACGCCCCTCACCGGCAGGCCGCGGCCCTTCCGCGTGAGGAGGTCCCTTGTTCGGCCACGCCGGGGAACGGTCCGCGTGGTGCGTCGGTCGGCACGGCAATGGCGCGCTCGTCATACTTGGGCCATGAAAAGCACCATGCAGGACGCTCCGCTCCTGATCAGCGACATCCTCCGTCACGGGCAGCGGGTCCATGGCGACAGCTCCGTCATCACCGTCGAGGCCGGCGGGCACCGCTCGGCCACCTTCTCGGAGGTGGCGACGCGGGCGGAGAAGCTGGCGGCCGCCCTCACGAGACTCGGGATTCAGCCGGGGGACCGGGTGGGGACGGTCTGCTGGAACAACCAGGGCCACCTGGAGGCCTACCTCGCCATCCCGTCCATGGGGGCCGTCCTGCACACCCTCAACATCCGGCTCCCGGCCGACCAGCTCGCCTACGTCATCAACCACGCCGAGGACCGCTTCATCATCGTGGACGCCTCGCTGATCCCGCTGCTGGCGGCCGTCAAGGACGAGCTGAAGACGGTCGAGACCATCATCGTGGCGGGCGAGGGCGACACGTCGCCCCTCGGTGAGACCCTGTCCTACGAGCGGCTGCTGTCCGCCGAGGAGCCCGGCTTCGAGTGGCCCGAGCTCGACGAGCGCTCCGCCGCGGCCATGTGTTACACGAGCGGCACCACCGGCAACCCGAAGGGCGTCGTGTACTCGCACCGCTCCACCTGGTTGCACACCATGGCCGAGCAGGCCGCCTCGTCGGTCGGCATGACGGAGACCGACCGCATCCTGATCATCGTGCCCATGTTCCACGCCAACGCATGGGGGACCCCCTACGGCGCCTGGATGGCCGGCACCGACATGATCATGCCGCAGATGTTCCTCATGGGGGAGCAGCTGGCGGCCGTCTTCAACGAGTTCCACCCCACCCTCGCCTGCGGCGTGCCGACCATCTGGAACGGCCTGCTGGCGCTCGACACGCCGATCGACTTCTCGAGCGTGCGCGGCATCACGGCGGGCGGGGCAGCCGTGCCCCAGTCCCTCATCGAAGCCTTCGAGAAGCGCTTCGGCGCCACCATCATCCAGGGATGGGGCATGACCGAGACCAGCCCGCTGGCCGCCTTCGGGCTGCCCCCGGCCCGCAAGCAGGACGGCCACGACGACATGTACTACAAGGTCAAGGCGGGCCGGGTCGTCGGCGGCGTCGAGGTGCGCGTGGTCGCCGAGGACGGGACGGTCCTCCCCAACGACGGGAAGTCGGTCGGGGAGTTCGAGATCCGCGGGCCGTGGATCACGGGCTCGTACTACAAGGATGAGGACCCGGCGAAGTTCCACGACGGGTGGCTGTGCACCGGCGACGTCGGGACACTCGACGGCCAGGGCTACATGACGATCTCGGACCGCACCAAGGACGTCATCAAGTCCGGTGGGGAGTGGATCTCCTCGGTCGAGCTCGAGAATGCCGTCATGGCTCACCCCGACGTCTTCGAGGCGGCCGTGATCTCCGTCCCCGACCCCAAGTGGTCCGAGCGCCCGCTGGTGGCCGTGGTCCCCAAGCCCGGCCGCTCGCCAGCGCCCGCCGACCTGGTCGCGTTCCTGACCGACCGCGTGCCGCGCTGGTGGCTGCCCGAGCAGTGGACGTTCATCACCGAGGTCCCCAAGACGAGCGTGGGCAAGTTCGACAAGAAGGTCATGCGTGCCGCGTTCGCCGACGGTTCCTACGAGGTGCAGAGCACGCCGTTGCCTAAGTGACCGTCGCCGACGACGCCGTGGCGAGCATGGCCGGGCGCCTCGAGGGCATCGTCGAGGAGCTGACGGACATGGCGATCGACGCGCTGCGTCGCGCCAGCTCGGGTGATCCCGACTCGGCGGAGACGGGGGAGGCGCTCGCCATGGAGCGGCGCATCCTGAAGGCCCGCCGGGCGCTCGAGCGTGCGGTCGCGGCGCTGCACGAGGGCTCGGCCGCGGGGCGTGAGCCCCTCGACGACGGCGCCTGAGCCCCGCGCCACGATGCGCACGTTCGTGGCGGCCTGGCCCGACGTCGCCGCGCGCGAACGCCTGGACGCCCTGGACCTCAGGCGGGCGAAGAACCTCCGCCTCGTGGGGCCCACACGCTGGCACGTCACCCTGCGCTTTCTCGGCGACGTGGCCGACGAGGCGCTCGGGCCCGTGGGCGAGGCGCTCGTGGCGGGTGCCGCCGCCTTCCCGGGTCCGGTCGAGTGCCGCCTCGGGCCCGCGACGGGGTGGTTCACGGGGGTCCGCGTGCTGCAGCTCCCCGCCACGGGCCTCGACGAGCTGGCCTCGGCGGTGCGCGCCGCCACGCGCGACGTCGTGCCCGAGCCGGGCCAGGACGAGCCGCCCTTCAACGGCCACCTGACGCTGGCCCGGGCCAAGGGCCGGCTCGGCCCCGCGGCGCAGGCCGCGCTGGGCGGGATCCCCTTCGAGGCCCGCTTCGCGGTCGGGCACGTCGACCTGGTGGCCTCCGAGCCGTCACCTCGCGGCCACGTCTACTCCACGCTGGTCCGGGCGGCCCTCGGCCCCCCGGCCGGGCTCACGCCGGGTGGCCGGTCAGGAACTCCGTGATGGCCTGAGCCATGGCGGCGGCGGCGGCCTGCTGGAACGAGGTGGTCACGAGCAACGCGGCGTCGGTGCCGTTGCGCATGTTGCCGCACTCGATGAGCACCTTGGGCACCGTCGTCAGGTTCAGCCCGGCGAGGTCGTTGCGGGGCTGCAGGCCGTCGACCCCGTCGTAGGTGCTGACCGGCATGGGGGTGCCGGCGGCGAAGGCGTCGCGCATGATGGCGGCGAAGGCCGCCGACGACGCGATGACTCCGTTGTTCGGCCCGTCGGCCACGGGCTCGAGCACTGCGAAGCCGCGACCGCCCGCCGGGCCGCCGTCCGCGTGGATGTCGACGGCGACGTCGGCGTGCGCGTCGTTGATGATGGCCGCCCGCGTGGTGACGCACGGGCCCACGCCGGAATTCGAGGTCCGGGTCATGACCACCGTGGCCCCCTCCGCCTCCAGATCGGCCTGCAGGTAGGTGGCGACGTTGAAGTTGTACTGCGCCTCCGTGTACCCGCTGTCCGTCGCCGTGCCGGTCGTGTCACACGACTCGGGCCCGGTGCCGTTGAAGACGGTCTGGTCAATGAAGCCGGGCGCGCTGTAGTTCAGCCCGTTGTGGCCGGGGTCGATGCCGACGACCTTGCCCGCCAGCGGCGCGGCCGACCCCAGGGCGAGCCAGTAGCCGCTCCCGCCGGGGTCGGCGGCCATCCCCACCACCGGTGCGGGAAGTTGCGTCCCCCCGAGCGACCCGAAATAGCGTGCGTCGCCGTAGCTGAAGACGCCCCCGTCCGAGGCCACGAACCAGTACCCGCCGCCATCGGGCGTGGCCGCCAAGCCCACGATGGGCGCGTCGAGGTGGATCGACCCGGTGGAGCCCGAGAACACGGCGTCGCCGTAGCTGAAGATCCCTCCGTCGGCGGCGACGAGCCAGTAGCCCCCGCCGTCGTGGGTGGCGGCCATGCCGACGACCGGGGCGTTCAACGCCGTGGCGCCGGTGGAGCCCGCGAACCGGGCGTCGCCGTAGCTGAAGATCCCGCCGTCACTCGCGACGAGCCAGTAGCCCCCGCCGCCGTGGGTCACGGCCATCCCCACGACCGGGGCGTTGAGGGCGAGCGAGCCGGCCGACCCGAAGAACCCAGCGTTGCCGTAGTTGAAGATCCCGCCGTCGTTCGCCACCAGCCAGTAGCCACCGCCGCCCGGCACCGCGGCCATGCCGACGATCGGCGCGTTCAGGTGGAGCGCCCCGGCCGACCCGAAGAACCCCGCGTTGCCGTAGTTGAAGACGCCGCCGTCGCTGGCGACGAGCCAGTAGCCGCCGCCACCCGGCACTGCCGCCATCCCCACGATGGGCGCGTTGGGGTTGCTCACGGCGTTCGCGCCGACGCCGGTGGTGCCGAACGGCACCGCCGAGTCGGGCGGGGGAGTGGTGGCCGACGCGGCCGGCGCCCCGAGCCCGAGCGCGACCAGCGCCCCGAGCGGGAGCAACGCAGCCAGGCCACGCCGCACCAGCGGGCTCACCCGGTGCACCCGTTGATGGCGTCAATGAGCATGCGCAGTCGGGCGTAGTGCCATCGGTCGAAGCGGAGCGCGAGCCGCGGCAGCTCGGGGTGGTCGTTGCGCTCCGGGGGGAACGGGCCGGCGGCGCGGATACTGCCCCGGGTGACGATGTCGGCGAAGCGCTTGTTCAGGTCGGCCAGCTCCGCCTTGCTCGGCTGCACCTGGACGCGCAGCACCAGGAGGTCGCCCACCCAGCGGCAGGAGTGGTAGTTGCGGTAGAAGCCGAGGATCTCCTCGCCCGCCTCCTCCATCGTGTTGGTGACCTTGAAGAGGGCGCGGTCCTCGGGTGAGATCCAGCCCGCCGCGATCGCCTCGTCCTCAATGAAGCGGAGCCACGCGTGCCAATAGGTCCCGCCGGGCGTCTCGATCATCACCACCGGAGCGGGCTCGGCCTTCCCCGTCTGCAACAGCGTGAGGAGCTCGAAGGCCTCGTCCTGGGTGCCGAAGCCGCCCGGGAGGATGGCGTACGCGTGGGACTCCTTGATCAGCATCAGCTTGCGGGTGAAGAAGTAGCGCATCTCGACCAGCTTGGGGTCCTGCGCGATGAAGGCGTTGGCCCCCCCTTCGTTCGGCAGCCGGATGTTCACGCCGAAGGCGTGGTCCCGCCCGGCCCCCTCCAGCCCGGCGGCCATGATCCCGGGCCCCGCGCCGGTGACCACCATCCAGTCGGCCCCGGCCAGGCGGGCAGCCAGGTTGCGCGCCAGGACGTAGACGGGGTCCTCGGGCCGGGTGCGCGCCGAGCCGAACATCGTGACCTTGCGGATGTGCCGGTAGGGACGGAACACACGGAAGGCCTCGGCCATTTCGCCCAGCGCGGCGTTGGCGATCTTCAGGTCGCCCACCGACGTGCCCTCGCGCGCCATGTCACCCAGCGACCCGATCATGGAGTCCAGCTCCCTGGCCTGGGGCGGCGAGAGTGAGTGGTCCTCGAAGAGGGCGTTGAACGCGCTCTGGCGGGCCGCCTCCTGGGCCTCGTCGCTCACGCGCCCGGCGAGGCTCCTGCCAGCGCGTAGAGCGTCGAGCGCTGCACCAGCGGGCGCCCGAGGGGGGCGACAATGGCCTCCAGTTCCTCGACACCCATGCGCTGGCCGTGCTGTGCGCCGGCAGCCCGCGAGATGTTCTCGTCCATCAGCGTCCCGCCCAGGTCGTTGACGCCCGCCTGCAGCACCTGGCGTGCCCCCTCGGCGCCCATCTTGACCCAGCTGACCTGGATGTTGTCGATGTCACCCGCGTAGGCGATGCGCGCCACGGCGTGCATCAGGAGCGTCTCGCGGAAGGTCGGCCCCCGCCGCGCCTTGCGCTGGAGGTAGATCGGCGTCGCCATGTGCACGAACGGCAGCGGCACGAACTCCGTGAACCCGCCGGTCTCGCGCTGCAGGGCGCGGGTGACCACCATGTGGCGGGCCCAGCTGTGCGGATGCTCCACCGAGCCGAACATGATCGTGATGTTCGAGCGCAGCCCCACCGAGTGGGCCGTGCGGTGCGCGTCCAGCCATTCGTCGGTGGAGATCTTGTCGGGGCAGAGGATGGCGCGTACGTCGTCGTCGAGGATCTCGGCCGCCGTCCCCGGCAGCGTCTTGAGGCCCGCCTCCTTCAGCCGCGTCAGGTACTCGGCCAGCGGCACCTCCGAGCGCCGCGCCCCCTCGGTCACCTCGAGCGCAGTGAAGCCGTGGATGTGGATGGCGGTCGACGCCTCCCGCACGGCCTCGAGGACGTGCAGGTAGTAGTCCCCGTCGAAACTGGGGTGGATGCCGCCCTGCAGGCACACCTCGGTCGCGCCCTCCGCCTCGGCCTCGGCCACACGCCGCGTGATCTCGTCGAGCTCCAGCAGGTACGGCGCGCCCCGCAGGTTCAACGAGAGCGGGCCCTTGGAGAACGCGCAGAAGCGGCACTTGAAGGTGCAGACGTTGGTGTAGTTGATGTTGCGGTTCCGGACGAAGGTCACGGCGTCGCCGACCACCTGCCGGCGCAGGTCGTCGGCGACCTCGGCGACCATGCGCACCTCGAGGCCCCGGGCACCGAAGAGGGTCACGATCTCCGCCGCGCCCACCTCCTGGCCCAGTGCCACACCGGCCAGCACCTCGGCCACGGCGCCGCCCCGGCTGGGGACGTGCAGCGGTGGTGGCCCGCCCAACAGCGCGGGCGGGGGCTCCTCGCCGCCCGAGCACCACGAGGCGTCGCGGGCCAGCCCCTCGGCATCGGAGGCGTCGAGGACCGGGAAGCGCAGCGCCGGGTCCAGCCAGCGCTCGGGCTCGAGGGCGAACGACGGGTAGACGGTGAGCCGCGGCGCGAGGGTGTGGCCGGCCGCCTCGGTGGCCTCGCGGAGCACGTCGAGCGCCGGCCACGCCCGCTCGGGGTTCACGTGGTCGGCCGTCAGCGGGGACACGCCGCCCCAGTCGTCGATGCCCGCGTCCAGCAGCGGGCCCAGCTCGTCAGAGAGGTTCGGGGGGGCCTGGACGTGGACCTCGCGTGGGAGCACGAGGCGCGCCGCGGCGATGGCCCACTGCAGGTCTTCGGGCGGGCAGGGCTCGGCCCGCGCCATGGCCGTGCCCGGCTTGGGCAGGAAGTTCTGGACGATGACCTCCTGCACGTGGCCGTGGCGGGCGTGTGAGGCGGCGATGGCCCGCAGCGCCGCCAAGTGTCCGGGCCTGTCGTCGCCGATCCCGACCAGGATCCCCGTAGTGAAGGGGATGGCGAGCTCGCCGGCGGCCTCGAGCGTGGCCAGCCGGCGCGCCGGCTCCTTGTCGGGCGCGCCGCGGTGCGCGGCCAGGCCCTCGGCCAGTGACTCGATCATCATCCCCTGACTGGCCGAGACCTCGCGTAGCCGGGCCAGCTCGTCGGCGAAGAGCGCTCCCGCATTGGCGTGGGGGAGGAGGCCGGTCTCCTCCACGACGAGGCGGCACATCTCGGCGAGGTAGTCCACCGTGGACGCATGGCCGTGCGCGGCCAGCCAGTCGCGCGCGACCGGGTAGCGCAGCTCGGGCCGCTCGCCCAGGGTGAAGAGCGCCTCGTGGCAGCCCGCGTCGCGCCCCGCCCGGGCCACGGCGAGCACCTCCTCGGGGGTGAGGTACGGGGAGGTGAGGCGGGCCGGCGCCTTGGCGAAGGTGCAGTAGCCGCAGCGGTCGCGGCACAGCATGGTGAGCGGAATGAACACCTTGGGCGAGAAGGTCACGCGCCGGCCGTGTGCGCCGTCGCGCACGACACGGGCCCACGCGGTCAGGTCGGCGAGCGGGGTGTCGAGGATGTCGGCGTCGGAGAGCATTGGGGCCAATCTAGGGGGCTTCGGCGCGGGCCGGGCCATCCACCAGCCACACTGTGTGCCCGGCGTGCACCCGGGCCGCCGGCAGGTCCTCGCCGCGGAGCAGCGCGGCGACCGCTGCCGACTTGGACGCCCCGGCCACCGTGAAGACCGCGACCCGGGCCGAATTGATGACCGGGAGCGTGAGCGTGAGGCGCGGATGCGGGTTGTTCCCGGCGGGGTCCTCGGTGGCCAGCACCAGCACCCCCGGGCCGGCATCGAGCGTCGGCGCCCCGGGGAAGAGCGACGCCGTGTGCCCGTCCGGGCCCATCCCGAGGTGGATGAGGTCGATCCCCGGCCCGGTCACCAGGTCGGACATCGTGCGCTGGTAGGCGGCCACGCATTCGGCGACCGGGCCCTCGGTCGGCATGGGCGTGAACGACCCCACCGGGCCGACGCGGTCCAGCAGGGCCTCCCGGATGAGGCGCGCGTTGGAGTCCTCGTCGTCGGGCGGCACGACGCGCTCGTCGCCGACGTAGACGTCGACGAGCGTCCAGTCGATGCCCTCCGTTCGCGCCAGCACCTCGTAACACGCCCGCGCCGTCGGGCCCCCCGAGAGCACGAGCGCGAAGCGGGGCCCGGGACGCGCCGCGAACGCCCCCACCACCACGTCGCTGAAGGCGCGTGGGACCTCGTCGACGGGGGTGATCATGCAGTCAGGGAGCCGGGGTCTCCGTCTCCAGGCCCTGCTCGCCGGTCTCCAGCGTCACTGCGTGGCCGCCAAACTGGTTGCGCAGCGCGGCCAGCATCTTGAGCTGCAGCGAGTCCTGGCGCTGGGACGCGAAGCGGGTGAAGAGCGAGGTGGAGATCACCGGTGCCGCCACACCGCGGTCGATGGCCTCCTGGGCCGTCCAGCGGCCCTCGCCCGAGTCGACGACCACCCCTTTGATCTCCTCGAACCCGGCGCCGGGACGCAGTGCCCGCTCCGCCAGCTCGAGCAGCCAGCTGCGCACCACGGACCCGTAGCGCCAGATGGACGCGATCTCGTGCAGGTCGAGGTCGAACTCGTCCGCCGCCCCCATGATCTCGAAGCCCTCCGCGTAGGCCTGCATGAGCCCGTACTCGACTCCGTTGTGCACCATCTTGACGAAGTGGCCTGCCCCGACCGGCCCGACGTGCGCGTAGCCGCCCTCGGGCGCCAGCGTCAGCAGGGCAGGCTCCACGACCGCCACCGACTCCTTCGTGCCGCCGACCATGAGGCAGTAGCCCTCCGTCAGGCCCCACACGCCGCCCGAGGTGCCGGCGTCGACGAAGCCGACGCCCGACGTCGACAGCCCGGAGACGAGAGCCATCCATTCCTTGTAGTTCGAGTTACCGCCGTCGACGATGACGTCGCCCGCGGAGAAGAGCCCGGCCAGCTCCTCGACGGTCTTGTCGGTCGGCGCGCCGGCGGGGACCATCACCCAGGCCGCCCGGGGCGGCGTGAGCTTGTCGGTCAGCTCGGCCAGGGTGGTGGCCGTCTCGGCGCCCTTCTTCGACGCCGCCTCCAACGCCTGCGCGCTCAGGTCGTACGCCACCACCTCATGCCCGCCCTTGACCAGGCGCTCGGTCATGTTGGCGCCCATTTTGCCCAGGCCGATCATGCCGATCCTCATGAGCGCTCCTCTCGGTTGCGTCGCCGGGTCAGAAGGTAGCGGCTTTGTCGCTCAACGACTGCAGCAGCTCCTCGAAGGACTTGGCGAACGCGTGCACACCCTCGTCCTCGAGCGTCTGCTCGACGTCGTTCATGTCGATCCCGGCCTCGTGCAGCCGATCGAGTGCCGCCGCGGCGGCGTCGGGGTCGGCATCGACCGTCCGCTTCAGCGTCCCGTGGTCCTCGAAGGCCCGCAGGGTCGCCTCGGGCATGGTGTTGACACTGGCCGGCCCGATGAGGTTGTCCACGTAGAGGAGGTCGGGGTAGCCCGGGTTCTTCGTCGAGGTCGAGGCCCACAGCGGCCGCTGCACCCGGGCGCCCTCGGCCCGCAGCGTCTCCCAGCGCTCGCCGGCGAAGGTGCGGTGGAAGTGCTGGTAGGCAGTCTGGGCCTGGGCCACCGCGGCGGTGCCCCGCAGGCCGAGCACGGCGGCGTCGCCCCCCTCGCCCCCGGCGAGGGCCTCCAGGCGCCGGTCGACCTCGGTGTCGACCCGGCTCACGAAGAAGGAGGCCACGCTGGCCACGTGGGCCAGCTCCGCCTCGCGGCCGGCGGCCACGAGCGCCTCGAGGCCGCGCACGTAGGCCTCCATGACCTCGTCGTAGCGGTCGAGCCCGAAGATCAGCGTCACGTTGATGCTCCGCCCCTCGCCGATGAGCGTCTCTATCGCCGGGACCCCCTCGCGGGTGGCCGGCACCTTCACCAGCAGGTTGGGCTGTGCGATGGCGTCGTGGAACCGGCGGGCGTCGCGCACGGTGCCCTCGGTGTCGTGCGCCAGCGCGGGCGACACCTCGAGGGAGACGAAGCCGTCCTCGCCGTCACTGTCGTCGTAGAGGGGGCGCAGCAGCGCGAGCGCATCCTGAATGTCGGTCGTGGCCATCTCCCAGTAGGCGCTCTCGACCGTGTGGTCCTTCATGAGGGCGCGGAACTGGTCGTCGTAGGTCGACTGGTCGGTCATGGCCTTGGCGAAGATGGTCGGGTTCGACGTGATGCCCCGCACGCCCAGGGCGACCAGCTCGGGCAACTGCCCGTCGTGCAGCCAGTCCCGGCGCAGATTGTCGAGCCAGGGGCTCTGGCCCCCGATCTCGTAGAGATCCTGTAGTCGGGTCATCGGGAGAGCCCCTTTCCTCGTCGCTGGTCAGCCACTGCTGCGGGCCAGGAGCGCTCGCGCCCGCTCGACCACGTGATCGGCGGTGAACCCGAACTTCTCCATCACGACCGGGCCCGGCGCGGACGCGCCGAAGTGGTCCAGGCCGATGGCGTCGTCGGCGTAGCGGTCCCAGCCGAAGGTCGAGCCTGCCTCGATGCTCAGGACGGGCACACCGGGCGGGAAGACGCCGGCGCGGTAGTCGTCACCCTGCTGCTCGAAGCGGTCCCAGGACGGGAACGACACCACCCGCGCCCGCACACGCGAGTCGCCCAGGGTGGTGGCGGCGGCCAGGCAGTGCTGGACCTCGCTCCCGGTACCGACCAGGACGATCTCGGGCGGCCCGTCGCTGTCGACGAGGACGTAGGCACCCCGCGCCACGCCCTCGGCCGCCCGGTCGGCCGTCTCGGCCAGCACGGGGACGTCCTGGCGGGTCAGGACCAGGCCGACCGGCCAGTCCGCCTCCACGGCCAGGCGCCAGGCCTGCGCCGTCTCGTTGGCATCGGCCGGCCGCACGATGCTGAGGCCCGGCATGGCCCGCAGCGAGGCGAGGTGCTCCACCGGCTGGTGCGTCGGGCCGTCCTCGCCCAGTCCGATGGAGTCGTGGGTCCAGGAGTAGATCACATGGCACCCGGTCAGCGCGGCAAGGCGCACGGCGGGGCGCATGTAGTCGGAGAAGACGAAGAACGTCCCGCCCACCGGCAGGACGCCGCGGTGCTGGGCCATGCCGTTCATGACCGAGCCCATGCCGTGTTCGCGGATCCCGTAGTGGATCTGGATCCCGCCCGGCGTCTCCCGTGACTGGACCTCGGCGCCCTTCACCTTCACCCCGTTGTTGCCCGTCAGGTCCGCCGATCCGGCCAGGAGGCCCGGAAGGCGGGCCGCCGTGGCGTCGATGCACTGGTTGATGGCGCGCCGGGTCGCCAGCTTGGTCCCGGCTTCGAAGTGTGGGAGGTCGTCGGCCCACCCCGGCAGGCCGTGCCCCGCCTGCGCGGCGTCCCAGTCGGCACGGTCGCCCTTCCAGGCCTCGAAGCGATCCGTCCAGGCCGCGTGGCGCTCGGCGCCCCGCGCGATCTGTTGACCGTAGAACTGGCGCACCTCGTCAGGGACCCAGAACGTCTGGTCGGGGGGGAGCCCGAGGATCTCCTTGGTCACCCGGATCTCCTCGGCACCGAAGGGGTTCCCGTGCGCGGCCGCCGTGTCGGTCAGCTTGGGCGAGGGCCACCCGATGTGGCTACGCAAGACGAGCAGGTTCGGCTTGGCGTCGGGCCCGTCCGCTGGGTGGTCGAGCGCCTCGCGGATGGCCGCCTCCAGCCCGTCCACGTCGTTGGCCATCTCGCCGAGGTTGCGCACACGCCAGCCGTAGGCCTCGAAGCGCTCGACCGCGTCGTCGTCGTAGGCCAGCTCGGTCGGGCCGTCGATCGTGATGTGGTTGTCGTCGTAGAAGGCGAGCAGCCGCCCCAGGCCGAGGTGCCCGGCCAGCGACGCCGCCTCGTGCGAGATCCCCTCCATGAAGCAGCCGTCGCCGGCCACCACGAAGGTCCGGTGGTCGCAGACCTCGCTGCCGAACGTGGTCCGCAGCCAGCGCTCGGCGACCGCCATGCCCACGGCATTCGCCAGACCCTGGCCCAGCGGGCCGGTGGTGACCTCGATGCCGGCGGTGTGATGGAACTCGGGGTGCCCCGGGGTCCGGCTGCCCCATTGGCGGAACTGGCGCAGGTCCTCGAGGGAGAGGTCATACCCGGTCAGGTGGAGCATGGCGTACTGCAGGATGGACGCATGCCCGTTGGAGAGGACAAAGCGGTCGCGGTCGGGCCATTCAGGGTCCTGAGGGTCGTAGTCCATGATCCGCGTCCAGAGCACGTGCGCGAGGGGGGCGAGCGCCATCGCGGTGCCCGTGTGCCCCGAGTTGGCCGCCTCCGGCGCGTCCATGGCCAGGCCGCGGATGACGTTGATGCCCAACTCGACCAGCGTGGGGTCCTGTACGACGGACGTGGAGGTGTGCAACGTCACGTGGTCAACCCTAACCGTCCGTTCCGGCCCCTCGACAGGGCCGTCGCGTACTCTTCACATTCATGGCTTCCCGTATGCAGGTGCCGCCAAACAGTGACCTGACGCTGGGCATGACCTGCGTGGACAAGGCCACGCCGGGCCGCTGCACCTGGCGCATGACGGCCGACGAGCGCTTCGCCAACCCCGCCGGGATCATGCAGGGGGGCTTCCTGGCCGCCTTCGCCGACTCGGCCATGGGCGCCGCCGCCGTCACGTTCGTGGAGGGGCGCCGGGTCTTCGCCTCCAACGCGGAAATGAAGATCAGCTTCCTGGGCCCCGTCCCACCCGGTGCCGACCTGCGCTGCACCGCCGAGGTGGTCTCGGGCGGTCGCCGCGTGGCCTTCGTGGAGGCCGGCGTCGTGGCCCGGGAGCCCGGTTCCGGTCGCGAGCGGCTCGTGGCCCGGGCGTCGTCGACCTACATGTTCAAGGACCGCGACTGACGCGTCCCCCCGGCGGTGTTTGCACACCGTCGGCTCAGCGACCAGGATTGTCGACCACATGGCACCACGGTCAGACAACGGCACCCGCGGGCTGCGCCACGCCGGAGACGACGCCTTCCAGCTCACCGTCGACTACCTGAAGCAGGAGACCGTCGAGCCGCTCAAGGGGCTGGGACGCTTCCTCTACATGGGGATCGCAGGCTCGTTCTTCCTGGCCGGGGGCATCCTGCTGATCCTCATCGGTATCCTGCGGCTGCTGCAGACCGAGACCGGCACCGCCTTGAGCGGTGACTGGTCCTGGGTGCCCTACGCCGCGGTGGTCCTGCTCGGGATCGCAGTCATCGGCGTGGCCGCCTGGCGCATCACTGCCGGGCCGGGAGAGCAGAAGCTGCCCGAGGTGGTGGCCCGCCGCGAGGCGAGCGAGTCTGAGATACAAGAGGGAGCAAGCTGATGCCAGGCACGACGACGACGAAGGCGGGAAGCAACGGGCGGCTCATCACCCGCGAGGACCTGCAGGCTGCCTACGCACAGGTGATGGGCGAGGGCGAGGCCACGGCGCGTGCCGCCGCGCCCCGGGGCCTCGCCGTTGCGGGCGCCATCGCCATCCTGGTGATCGCGCTGGCCTTCCTGGCCGGCCGCCGCCGCGGCCGGGCCAAGTCGGCCGTCGTCGAGATCCGGCGGCTCTGACATGGACGTGCTCCTGCGGCGCTTCCTGCGCGCCGGGGTCCGCCGTGGGCTGGCCGGGAACTGGTACTGGTTCCTGCTGGCCGGCGCCACCTTCTTCCTGCGCCGGGTCCTGAACGACCGGAGCAGCGTCGTCTCGAGTGTGACGATCTCCCCGGGCGAGCAGGTGCTCATCACGGTGCGCGACCGCCACGCCCCGGCCGCCGTCGAAGCCTGACGCCCGTGCCGGGCCCCCTCGCGGCGGGGGAGCGGGTGCTCCTCATCGACCCCAAGGAGCGCCGCTACCTCCTGACGCTCGTGGCGGGAGCGACCTTCCACACCCATGCCGGCGTCCTCGCCCACGACGACATCATCGGGGCCACCGAGGGCTGCACCGTCACAGGCTCCACCGGGCGCTCGTTCCTCGCGCTGCGCCCCACCCTGAGCGACGTCGTCCTCAAGATGCCCCGGGGCGCGCAGGTCATCTACCCCAAGGACCTGGGCGCCATCCTGATCGCGGCGGACATCGCGCCGGGCCAGCGCGTGCTCGAGGCGGGCGTGGGCTCGGGCGCCCTGTCCATGACCGTGCTGCGCGCCGGGGCGTCCATCGTCGGGTACGAGCTGCGCGAGGACTTCGCCGAGCGCGCCCAGGCCAACGTGGCGGCTGTCCTGGGTACCGACGCGCCCTACCGCGTCGAGATCCGCGACGTGACCGAGGGGATCGACGAGACCGACCTCGACCGGATCCTGCTCGACATGCCCGAGCCCCACAAGGTGGTGCCGGCGGCGGC
>JBEKVF010000012.1:0-14831 GCA_049514295.1 Acidimicrobiales bacterium | reverse complement strand
GGGTCTCGGGCGCGCCGGTCGGAATCGGCCGTGCCCACGCCGTGGCGCAGGGCCGGTGCCGCCCACCGGCTAGGCGAGGGGCAGGTCGCCGGCGTTCGGGACCGCCTGTGGGGCCCGGCTGGGGTCCTGGCGGAACCGGCCGAAGATGCCCCCCTGCGTCCCGCGGGCGCTCTCGGAATGGCGCTGGGTGCGGTTCACGACGATGCGGCTCGCGACCAGCAGGAGGAGCACGATGACGACCAGGATCAGGGCGGCGTCGAAGGCCAGGTAGTGGTACTGGGTCTCGGGAGCGTTGTAGTACTGGAAGACGACGTAGGTCAGGTAGGGGAACTGGGCATGGGTCAGCGAGTGCGGGAGGGTGGGCGAGAAGCCGGCGGTGTAGATGAGCGGGGCCGTCTCGCCGCACGCGATGGCCAGCGCGAGGAGGAGCCCGGTGACGATGCCGGGCAGCGCGCTCTTGAGCACCACCTTGCGCAGGCCGTAGCCCATCGACATCCCGAGCGCCTCAGCGCCCTCCCGGTAGCCCGTCGGGACCTGGCGCAGCGAGTTCTCGGTCGTCTTGGCGATGTAGGGGATCACCATGATGGACAGGATGATCACGGCGGGGAGGAGCGAGAAGCCCCAGTGCAGTCCGACGACGAGCGCGGTGTACCCGACGTAGCCCAGCACGATGGACGGGAACCCCGCCAGGATGTCCGACGCGGTCCGTAGGGGACCGCCACTGGCCTTGCCGCTGCGTTTCCGTGGCCGGGCCAGCTCGGCCAGGTGGAGTCCGGCCAGCACGCCGATGGAGCCGGCGACGATGAAGACGCCGAGCATGAGGATCAGAGTGCCGAGGATCTGGTCGCGCAGCCCGCCCCCGGACGGCGTCAGGGTGGTCCACAGGACGCTCCACTGCCAGTGAGGCACCGCGTGTGCGAGCACGCTGATGAGGAGCCAGGCCGCCGGCGCCATGATCAGAGCGAGGGCCACGTAGGTCAGCACGCGCCAGGTGATGGTCGAGATGCGGCGGCGTCGCGTCGAGGGACCCGGAGCCAGCGCCACGGTCATGCGCCCCCCACCGGAGCGCCGATGCGACTGGTGTGCGTGATGATGAGCCGGGCGATCAGGTTGACCCCCACCGAGATGACCGCCAGGACGAGGGCCAGCTCGGCCAGGGTGGCCACGGCGAAGCCCGTGCCGTCGGTGAAGGCGCCGTCGAGTTGGGTCAGGATCGTGGCGGCCACTGTGGTGAACGGCTGGTAGATGTTGACGGGGATGTGCAGGACGGCCCCGCCGATCATGACGATGGCGATCGTCTCTCCGAGCGCCCGGCCGAGACCGAGGACCGTGGCGCCGATGATCCCCGAGCGCACCCACGGCAGGGTGACCTTGTTGGCCACCTCCCAGTCGGTCATGCCGAGGGCCGACGCCCCCTCCTTGGGGAGCGGGGGCACCTGGAGGAACAGGTCGCGTGTCGTCGAGGTGATGATGGGCACGATCATCAGTGACAGCACGATGCCGGCCGAGAGGAGGCCCTCGCCCCCACCGACCGGGTTGCGGAAGTAGCGGAGTACGGGCACGTTGGGGGCGTGGTCGGCGATGATCGGGTACACGTTCTTGGCCAGCCAGGGTCCGAAGGTGAGGATCCCCCACAGGCCGATCACGACGCTCGGGATGCCGGCGAGGATCTCAATGGTGAGCCCGAGCGGCCGGGAGATCCAGCCCGGGAGGCGCTCAGTCAACGCGAAGGCCGCCCCGATGGAAAGCGGGAGCGCGATGACGATGGCGATCAGCGAGGACACGATGGTGCCCCAGAGGATGGCCCACGCGCCGTACCGCGCTCCCATGGGGTGGGCCACCCCGTCGGTGTGCACGACGGCGCCGTAGCCGCTGCCTTCGGTCCAGGTGCGACCGTAGAGGAAGTACCAGCCGTTGACCCGGATCGCCGGCCACGCCTTCAGCGCCAGCACGGTGACGGCGAACACCAGCGCGACCAGTGGGAGCACCACGGCCACCCTGCCCGACCACCGCCAGGCGTGCTCCTCGTTGTTGCGGAAGAAGCCCGCCACCCGCTTGGGGAGCGGGGGCTTACCGATCGACTCCGCCTGCGGCGTGGCGGGGAGGTTCCCCGCCACGCCGCCAACGGCAGTCACTACTTGATGCCGAGGATCTGCTTCACCGATTGCGCCTCCACCTTGGAGGGCAACGACTGGAAGTTGACCTGGGACAGGTACGACGTGCTGTTCCCGTACTTCGGGCTGGTCGCCCACTCGAGCACCGACCGGACGTTCTTGGCCGTCGAGCTGCTCGACTGGTTGTCCGAGACGATGGCGTACTCGTAGTTGACGATCGGGTAGCCGTTGTTGATGTTGCCGTAGATCAATGAGATCGTCCCGTTGGCCGGGGTCTTCTTCACGAAGCCGGCGGCCTCGGCGGCGATCGACGCCTGCGTCGGGACGACGTACTGGCCCTTGGCGTTGCCCAGGGCGGCGTACGCGAGACCGGCCTGCAGTGTCTGCGTCAGGTAGCTGATGCCGATGTAGGCGATGCAGCCCGGCGTGGCCTTGCATCCCGAGACCATGCCCGAGTTCCCGGTCTCACCCAGGGCGCCAGGAGCGGCCGGCCACGGGACGGTGGTGTTGTACCCGATCTTGGCGCCCCAGCCCGACGGGTCGGCCTTCGAGAGGTACTGGGTGAAGAGGAAGGTGTCGCCGCTGCTGTCGGAGCGGTGCAGGGTGACGATCGGGGTCGCGGGCAGGGTCACGCCCGGGTTCGCGCCGGCGATCTGCGAGGCGTTCCACTTGGTGATCTGACCCTGGTAGATCTCCGAGAGCACCTTCCCACTGAGCTTCAGGTGCGAGAGCACCCCCGGGATGTTGTAGGCCACCATCTGGGCCGAGATGGCCAGCGGGATGTTCTTCAGGTCCGGGTTGGCCGACACCACGCTGGGCGAGAGGTACGCGTCGGAGGCGCCGATGTCGATCGTGCCGTTCTCCGCTTCGGAGATCCCGGTCCCCGACCCGGTCCCTGCCGTCTGGATGGTGGTGCTCGAGAACTGCGCGTTGTACGCGCCGGCCCACAGGTTGAAGAGTGGGTACATCAGGGTGCTCCCCGTTTCGGTCACGGTGCCGCCAGAGGGCGTCTCCACGCCGCTTTTGGGCAACTTGACGCTGGCCGCCGACGCGGCCGAGCTGATCACGACCGAGCTCAACGCGAGGCCCGCCACAGCGGCGACGATCGCGCCCCGCCTGAGTCGTGCTGCGCGGATCAATGTCTTCACAGGTTCTCTCCTTGTGAGGTTGTTGGGATGTGCTTCTGGTGCTGCTCTTGGTGACCTGAGGCGAATGGGTGGTGCGCCATCGCGTCGTGTGCGGGGAGTGTCCCTACCCCATCCGTCCGGTGACATAGCGCTCAGTGTCGGGGTGGTGTGGCCGGTTGAAGAGGTCGTCGGTCGCGCCGTGCTCCATGAGCTGGCCCTGATAGAAGAACATCGTGCGGTGCGAGACCCGCATGGCCTGGCCGAGGTTATGCGTCACCACGATCAGGGTGAGTGCGGGGGTCAGCGTCTTGAGCAGCGACTCGATCGCCTCCGTCGTCACCGGGTCGAGCGACGACGTCGGCTCGTCGAGCAGGAGCACCTCGGGACCGACCGCCAGGGCGCGGGCCAGGCAGAGCAGCTGCTGCTGCCCACCCGAGAGCCGGAAGGGCGAGTCGTTCAGGCGGTCCTTCACGGCGTCCCAGAGGCCGACCTCGGTGAGCCGACGCTCGCACACGACGTCGAGCTGCTTGCCCTTCGCGATGCGGTGCGCCTTGACCCCCGCCACCACGTTGTCCTTGATCGACATTGGGAACGGGTTGGGGCGCTGGAAGAGCATGCCGATCCGCCGGCGCAGCGTGAGGAGGTCGACGCCCTGCCCCCACAGGCTCACGTCGTCGAACGTGATGTCACCCGTGCGGTTGAATCCGGGCACGCGGTCGTTCATGCGGTTGAGCGTGCGCAGGAAGGTTGACTTGCCAGAGCCGGTCGGCCCGATCAGCGCCGTGATCGTCCCGCGCCTTAGCTCGACGTTCACGTCGCCCAGGACGATGCGACCCGAGAACCCGAGGTTCAGGTTGATCGATTCCATCACGCACTCAGGGCGCGCCGCGTCCGGGTCGAGGGACTTGAGGGCCTCGTCGATATCGGATCGCACCTCGGTCGTAACAGGAACGTTACGAGTCTGCGTCGGTTCACTGTTAGTCACTACCTGGACCGTAGTCAGGCCAAGTGAACGCCCGGCTACAGGAACGCAATCTCAGGGTGAACAGTTGCTAAGGAAGATAAGAACTTCTGGCCTCGCACGGAATCGGGACCAAAGTCCCTGCCGGTTCCCTGCGTCGGCCCCCCGGCTTCGGTCAGCCCTGAAGGGATCCGGCGGACTGGCCCTGTCGCGCCATGACGTCCCGGTGCGCCGCGGCAATGGCCGTCACGATCCCCGGAGCCCAGGCGATGACGGCGAGGCAGGCCAGCGCGGCCGGTATGGAGAGGGCGAGCGCCGCCCCGGTGGAGAACAGCGCACAGATGCCGGCCGCGCCGCTCACGGAGACCGCCACGAGCCAGGCGATCCACCACTGCAGCACCCGCGGCCGGTGGGGGTCGTCCGGCGGTAGGCAGTCGCGGATGGCCGAGTAGGGCACCCACAGGTTGACGACCGGCACGAACCACGAGCCGACGCCCCAGGCGGGGGAGCGACGGGAGGGGATGCCGAGGGCCCGGGCGGCCGACGCGGCCCGGTGCTGCCAGATGCACGCCACGACCACGGCGGCCAACGCGAGCAACCCGACGATGAGGCTGACGGGGCTCAACCCGCCGGAGCCGTGGTACGGCGGTGGCGTGATGCCGTTCTGCGCGTCGTGCCAGTCCACCCGGAACTGGTGGCCGACGGAGCGCAGCTGGTCCGCGTTGACGCGCTGCACGATGAGGTTGACGAAGTAGTAGACGGCCGGCATCACGACGGCGATGCGCGCCACGGGCACCATCGCCAGCTCGCCGTCGATCAGACCGCTCGTGTTGAAGGTGGTCAGCCGCTCCGACGCCACCGCCCACGGAGCCACCTGCGACGCGGGCACCGTGGGCGGGCTTGCGCCGGCCCACGGCGGAGGCGGCGGGTGCGCGGGGAGGACCGTCGCCTCGGTCCAGGAGTACCCGTCCCACCAGCGTTGCCCCGGGCCACCGGCCGGGTCGGGGTACCACCCCGGTGGCGCCCCGGGGTAGCCGCTGTGCTCGCTCACCCTTACATCCTGCCAAAGGCCCGGGTGCGCACTGCGCACGCGTAGCCTCGGCCGCATGCGGATCTTCGTGGCCGGGGGCACCGGAGCCATAGGGCGCCCCCTGGTCACCGCCCTGGTGGCCGCGGGGCACGAGGTCACCGTGTTCTCCCGCTCCGAGGGCCGGGTCGCCGCCCTCGGTGTCCCCGGAGTCGTCCCGGCGGTCGGCGACGCCCTCGACCAGGACTCCCTGACGCGCGCCGTGCAGGCGGCGGAGCCCGAGGTCGTCGTCAACCAGTTGACGAGCCTCGCCCAGTCCGCCAACCCCGTCGCGCTGAAGCGCGGATTCGACACGACGAGCCGGTTACGTCGCGAGGCGTCGGTCACGCTCACCGCCGCCGCCCGCAGCGCCGGGGCGCGCCGCGTCGTCGCCCAGAGCATTTCGTTCGCCTACCGGCCCGGTCCCGGCGTCCGCACCGAGTCCGATCCGCTGTGGACCGACGCCAAGGGACAGATCGGCGAGCTCGCCGGGTCCGTCGCCGCCCTCGAGGCAGCCACCCTCGGTGATGCCGCGGTCGAGGGCGTCGTCCTGCGCTACGGCTCCTTCTACGGCCCGGGCACCTACTTCGCGCCCGAAGGTCTCTACACGTCCATGGTCGCCAGGCGCCGGCTGCCCATCGCGGGCGACGGCGGCGGACTGTTCGGCTTCGTCCACGTCGACGACGTGGCGGCGGCCACGGTCGCGGCACTCCACGGTCCGACGGGCACCTTCAACGTGGTCGACGACGTGCCCGCCCCGGCATCGGAGTGGGTGCCGTTGGTGGCGCAGCTGGTCGGCGCCAAGCCACCCCACCGGGTGCCCGAGGTGCTGGCCCGGGTCGGGGCGGGCACGTTCCTGGCCTACCTCATGTGCGACCAGCCGGCCGTCTCCAACCAGCGGGCGCGCACCGAGCTGGGCTGGTCGCCCCGGTACCCCGACTGGCACGACGGGCTGCCGGCCGTGCTCGGGTGGTCGTAGGCACTCGCGCCACCGGCCGGCGCACAATTGCGGGACAATTGCGGGACAATTACGGCACAATTGCGGTCATGCGTCGCCTGGTCCCGTGGGTCCTGCTCGGACTGCTCGGACTGGCCGCCGCCGCAGCTCTCGCAGTGGCGGGAGCACCCGCAGCGCCGGTCGTGACGCCGGCCCAATGGGTGGCCGCCGTGCTGGCGACGACGGCACAGGCCGGCACCGCGCACTTCAGTTACTCCCACGTCACCGCGAGTCCCAACCCCGATCTGCGCGGCTCGCTCAGCGGGAGCGGCGTCGTCGACTTCTCACAGGGGAACGTCCGCGTGACCGAGGTCGACCACCAGATCGAGTTCGAGGGGGGACCGACCGGACCGACGCGCCCCGTGCCGACGACGACGAGCGACGAGGAGATCGCCATCGGCGGGGTCATGTATTCGCGGCTCTCGCCCGACGCGTTCGGGGCTCACTTCACGGAAGCCGATTTCCCGTTCACCAAGGTCTCGGTCCCGCGCCAGCCGCGGGCCGAGCTGGGCCTCTCGTTCGCGCTCGACGCTGCCGCCGGACTGGGCGACCTGGAAGGGATCGAACCGGTCGTGGCCGTGCACGATCTGGGGCCGTCGACCGTCGACGGGCAGGCGACCACCCGGTACGTGGTGCAGACCGCGCCCGTGCACGCCTGTCCCTCGGTGCGCAAGACCGCGGAGGTCACCACGGAGGCTCCGAGCGTGATCTGGGTGGACGGCCGGGGACGTCTCGTGCGGGCGCGCAGTTCCTCCCGCTTCAACGGCGTCCTGCCCACCGCCGCACGCAAGCTGCCCGGGTTCGCCCAGTTCCCGACGGGGCCGAGTGCCACCACCGACACACTGACCTTCTCGTCGTTCGGCGCGCCCGTGCACATCGCACCCCCGCCCCGTGGCGAAATGGCACTCGAGCAGCGGTCGTCGACGGGCTCCGCCTCCTTCCGCATCGTTGCGCATACGTGCAACTCGAAATGAGCGCCTGACCGGCGGGATCGGCACTCACCCGCCCACGGGCAGCCCCAGCGCGGCGCCGACCGCGCCGATCAACCCGGCACCGACGAGGGTGAGTACGACGCTGCGACGAAGCCCGACGATCACCGCGAGCGACCCGGCGAGGATCGAGACCTGCCACACGTGCGCGATGCCGAGGGCGAGCGGGATGGATGCGCCGGCGATGGCACCGATGGCGGCCGGACCGGCGCCGCCGAGGAACGACTGCGCCACCCGGTTGGTCCGGAGCGCGCCGAAGTGCCGCGCCCCCACGAGGATGAACACGAACGACGGAGAGAACGCGACCAGCGCCGCCAGCAGCGCGCCACCGACGCCTGCGGCGGCGTAGCCGACCACGGCGACCGTCTGCACCACCGGACCCGGGGTGATCTGCCCCAGCGCCACCGCGTTGAGGAATTGGGTGTTGGTCATCCAGTGGTAGTGGTGCACGGCGTCTGCCTGCATCAGCGGGATGATGACGAAGCCGCCCCCGAACGACAGCGCCCCGACCTTCAGTGCCACCCACGTCAGCGCGCCCAGGCCGCCCGCGGCGACCACGCCGAGCGGCGCCACGACGAACCCGTTCAGTGTCTTCGGCGGTCGCACGCCACCCGAGACGGCGACCTCCACCAGGCCGCACCCGAGCAGTACGAGCACGAGGAGGGTGCCGACCGTCGCCGCGGCCGTGCCGCCCGCCACGGCGTAGACGACCCAACGGACCCGCCGGGCCCGCGCCTCGCCGGCTCGGCGCCAGCTGGCCGGGACGAGGCCGAGGGCCGCGTTGAGCGCGACCGGCGCCACCGCGGCACCGGCTCCGAGCGCGGCACCCTTGACCCAGGTGGGCGGGTTGGAGGCCAGGAAGAGCGCAGCCAGGCCGATGATGACCGCCAGCCCCGGGAGGATGAAGCAGGCGCCGCCCACGAGTGCGCCCGGCAGGCCGCGCAGCCGCCAGGCGCAGAAGATCGCCAGCTGCGTCGATGCCGGCCCGGGGAGGAGGTTCGTCGCCGCGATGGCATCCTCGAACTCGGTCTCGTCCAGCCAGCCCTCACGCTCGACGGCGAGGCGGCGCAGCATCGCGATGTGGGTCGGTGGACCGCCGAAGCCGGTGCAGCCGATGCGGCCCCACTCCCTGGCGATCGTACCGAGGGCGACGTCGGGACGGGCGTCCGGAGTGGGCTCGTCCGGCTCGTCCGGCATGCCTCATGTTGGCATGCCGTCCGCGCTCCGTTGCGCTACAGCAGTACTGGCGCCGCCTCCGAGATCGCGTTGATGTGGGCATCGACGCCCTGTAGTCCCGCATGCATCGTGTTGATGGAGAGATGGCTGGCGCCGGCCTCGCGCCAGCGGCGCGCGTGCTCGGCCATCTTGGCGTGGTCGCGGGTGCCGTACTCGACCCTCCCCTCGAAGGAGAAGCCGGACAGGTCACGGCCCGCCTCGGCGGCGCCCTCGCGGATGACCTCGAGGGCCTGTTCCAGGCCGCCACCCGGACGGGCCTGGGGGAACCAGCCGTCGGCCACCCGCCCCACCCGGCGCAACGCGGCCGGGGCGTAGGCGCCGATCCAGATCGGGATGGGCCGCTGCACCGGCAGCGGCGCCAGCCCCGCCGCCCGGATGTGGTGGAAGCGCCCGTCGACCGTGACACTCTTGGTGGTCCACAGCGCACGCAGCACGGCGATCTGCTCCTCCAGGATGGCGCCGCGTTGCTCGAACGGCACGCCGAGCGCGTCGTATTCGAGCTTGTTCCAGCCGATCCCGAGCCCGAGCCGGAAACGGCCGCCGCAGAGCAGGTCGACCTCGGCGGCCTGCTTGGCCAGCAGTGCCGTCTGGCGCTGGGGGCCGATCAGGATGGAGGTGGCGAACGCGAGGTCCGTGCAGCCGGCCAGATAGGCGAACATAGTCAAGGGCTCGCGGAAGGTGTCGTCGATCGTGTAGGGCCCGCCGAGGTCGCCATGCACCGCGGTGTCGCCGCCGAGCACGTGATCGTACGCCGCCAGGTGGGTGTAACCCAGGTCCGAGGCGGCCTGTCCGAAGGCGCGCACGGCGCCCCGGTCACCACCCACCTCGGTCTGGGGGAAGATCACGCCGATGTCCATGACCGCAGTCTGCCCTGCTCCGGGCCTTCTGTGCGTCCCCGGCCCGGACGCGGGGCGAGCCGGTTAACTTGGGGGACGGTGTTGGTCCGCATCTTCGTGGAGCCCCAGCAGGGCGCGTCCTACGACCAGCTGGTCACGATGGCGCAGGCCGTCGAGGCCGCCGGCTTCGATGCCTTCTTCCGCTCCGACCACTTCCTGGCCATGGGGGGCGACGGCCTGCCCGGACCCACCGACGCCTGGGTCACCCTGGCCGGGATCGCGCGGGAGACCGAACGCATCCGGCTGGGGACGCTCGTCACCTCGGCCACGTTCCGGCTGCCCGGGCTGCTCGCCGTGGAGGTGGCGCAGGTCGACGCCATGAGCGGCGGGCGCGTCGAGCTCGGCCTCGGTGCCGGCTGGTACGACGCGGAGCACTCGGCCTACGGCGTGCCGTTCCCGCCCCTGGGCGAGCGCTTCGAGCGCCTCGAGGAGCAGTTCGCCATCCTGACCGGGCTCTGGTGCACGCCGGCCGGCGAGACCTTCAGCTTCGACGGGCGGCACTACCACCTGAGGGACAGCCCGGCCCTGCCCAAGCCGGTCCAGCAGCCCCACCCGCCGCTCATCGTCGGCGGCGGGGGAGCCCGGCGGACGCCGCGCCTCGCCGCCACCTATGCCGACGAGTTCAACCTGCCCTTCTCCTCGCTCGCCGACACCGAGGCCCAGTACGGCCGCGTGCGCGCCGCCTGCGAGGACAGGGGCCGTGACCCCGGGACACTGCGACTGTCGGCGGCCCAGGTGGTGTGCTGCGGCGCCGACGAGGCCGAGGTGGAGCGCCGCGCCGCCAACATCGGCCGCCGGCCCGACGAGCTGCGGGCCAACGGCGCAGCCGGCACGCCCGACGAGGTGGTGGCCCGGTTGCAGGCGTTCGCCGGCATCGGAGCGCAGACGATCTACCTCCAGGTGCTCGACCTCGACGACCTGGAGCACATCGAGCTCCTGTCCAGGGAAGTGCTGCCCCGGGTCTCTTGATCACCCGCCGGAGGTGCTCGGCGGCGTCGCGGTGCATCCGACGCAGGGTCCCATCCCGTTGAAATAAGCCGGAATCGTCGGCGAATCCGTTGGCGGGTTGGTCGGCAGCAGGACGGGCGGGCGTGCTGCCTGGTCGAAGTCGAAGTCGTTTGCCATGTCGCCCAGGATCTTGGCGTTCTCCCGCACGTCGGGCCGGGGGTCCGGGCGCCCGTCGGTCTTGGGGTTCAACCGGGACCCGCCGAGGAAGTCGTCCTCGATGAACTTCAGGTAGGCGTCGCTGCTCAGCGTCTGGTGGTCGATGAACCCCGCCTTGGCGTAGGGCGAGATCACCATGGCCGGGACCCGCAGCCCGTAGCCGTTCTGGTCGACGGCTGGAGGAATGACGTTGTCGTAGAAGCCGCCCCAGTCGTCCCACTGCAAGAAGATGGCGGTCGAGTCCCAGTCGGGGCTCTTCATGGCGGCGTTGATGACGGCGGTGACGTAGGCCTGCCCCTGGTGGACGCCCGCTGGCGGGTGCTCGCTGTCGGCCTGGGACGGAGTGACCCACATGACCGATGGCAGGGTCCCCTTTTTGGCCTCGGCGAAGTAGTTGTTCAGCGGCTGGATGTTGCGGATCTGGTGGTCCTTCTGAACATCCTCGAAGACGGGCAGCGGGTTCCAGATGCCGGGAGTGAGGTAGCTCTGCGCCACCGGAGGGCAGGCTACGGCTGAGTCGTCTTCGCAGTCGGGCTGGTCTCCCGTCTGCACGTAGTAGGCCCACGAGACGTGCTTGTTGTAGAGGAGCCAGGTGATATCCGTCCAGGCGTCGGTGATGTCGGCTGTACCGGTGTCGATGGCCTGGTCTACATACTTCTGCATCTGCGCCGGCGTGTACGGGCCCTGGATCTCGTTGACACAGCTCGACGGGGAAGGGCTCGAGCACTTGGCCGACCAGCCCGACACGAGGTACAGATGATCGGGCAACGACCACGATGCGACCGGCTCGAACATGTGGTCGTCGAGCGTGAAGTCCTTGGCGTAGGTCCAGTAATTCGGGATCTCTGCCGCCGTGTGATACCCCATGACGTCGGGACTGGCGGAGTTGGAGCAGGCCGGGTTGTCGACATTGACGCCGCATCCTTTCTTGGCACCCGACGCCTCCTCGATGAACCCGTCCATGTTCCCCCCGTCGACGTCGAGTTTCGCGTTGCGGGCGCCATGTGGCCCGCCCCCGTTGACGTCGGCCGAGTCGTGGTACGGCTTCTGGCATCCGCCCGCCGGCGTAGACACGCAGACGGTCGGGACACCGTTCTTCATCGGGATGCCGTCCGCCCCCGGATAGGTCCCGAAATAGCTGTCGAAGGACCGGTTCTCCTGTTCGATGATGATGACGTGCTTGATCTTGTGGATCCCCGCCGCCACGACGTAGTGGCCCGTCGGCCCACCGCTGACGCGCTCCACGGATGCGGCCGGCCGTGATGGCGAGCTGCTGCACGCGCCCAGGACGACGGAGAGGACCAACACGCTTGCCGCGACCGGGACGACGACGTGAGCGCGTCGGGCAGCACTCCGGTGCAGGAGCCGCAGCCGTTGCATGACTGCACTATCCGCCAGCCGCATCAACCCGTCAACGGGTTTGGTGGAACCCTCATAGAACCCTCACAAAGCCTCCTCAGCAGGGCGACAGGCACGTTGCCAGCTTGAGGCCGGCCACGATCGCTCAGCCGTTCGCCCAGTGCCCTCCGTCGGTACGCTGGGGCCACGCATGTGGTATTCCCGCCCCGGCCCGGGGCGGGATCCAGCGGTGCGAAGGGGAGGACGAGATGACGATGACGAGCCGGGGGGCGGTCGCACCGACAAGTGATCAGAGCGGGACAGGTGGTGGCGGATCACCCAGGGCGCTCGCACCCCTCGATGTGGCCGCGCTCGATGCGCTCGTCAACGAGGTGGCCGACCATGCCGCGTCGTGGGCCGCGACGGACGCCGCGGCGCGGGCCGATCTCCTCCAGCAGGTCATCACCGACACGATGGCGGTCCAGGACGGCTGGCTGACCGCGTCCTGCGCAGCCAAGGGACTCGAGCCCGGCTCGACCGAGGCGGGCGAGGAGCTCTTCGCCGGCATCGGGACGTTCGTGCGTATGGCGCGCCTGCTCCGTGACTCGCTGCGCGACATCGCCAAGGACGGCAAGCCCTCCTTCGCCGGTCCGGTGCGCGAGGCGCCGGACGGCCGCCTGCGCGTCCAGGTCTTCCCCGACGGCGCCTTCGACCGGATCACGTTCCCCCAGACCACCGCCGAGGTCTGGATGCAACCCGGCGTGACCAGGGAGTCACTCGCCCCCGGCCAGGCCCCCGCCTATGCCGACCCGGTCGCTCACGCCGGTACGGCACTGGTGCTGGCCGCCGGCAACGTGGCCTCACTGGGCCCTCGCGACGTCCTCTCGAAGCTCTTCGTGGAGGGCAAGGTCGTCGTGATGAAGGCCAACCCGGTCAACGACTACCTCGTCCCGTACTGGAGCAGCGCCTTGGCGTCGCTGATCGGCGCCGGCGTGCTGCGTATCGTCGAGGGCGGTGCCGCGGTCGGGCAGTACATGACCGGACACGCCCGCATCGACGAGGTGCATATCACCGGGTCGGACAAGACCTACGACGCCGTCGTGTTCGGCACGGGTCCCGAGGGGGAGCGGCGCAAGGCGGCCGACGAGCCGGCGCTCGACAAGCCGGTGACCGCCGAGCTGGGCAACGTCTCACCGGTGATCGTGGTGCCGGGCAGGTGGTCGATCCCCGAGCTGCTCTACCAGGCCGAGCACGTGGCGACCATGCTGGTGAACAACGCGGGCTTCAACTGCATCTCGGCCCGGGTCGTCGTCACCCATGTCTCCTGGCCCCAGCGCGACGCGTTCCTGGGCGCGCTGACCCAGGCGTTGTCGCGGATCACGACCCGACGGGCGTACTACCCGGGCGCCGGCGAGCGGCGCGATGCCTTCCTGGCCCTCCATCCAGAGGCCGAGGAGTTCGGCACCGGCCCCGACGATGCCCTGCCCTGGACGTTCATCCGCGGTGTGCCGCCCGGGCACACCGACGACATCTGTTTCAACGTGGAGTCCTTCTGCGGGGAGCTGGCCGAGACGGCCCTGGCCGCCCCCTCGGCGGCGGCCTTCGTCGAAGCCGCCACCTCCTTCTGCAACGACGTCGTGTGGGGCACCCTGGGCGCCACGGTCATCGTGAGCCCCGCCTCAATGAAGGAGCACGCAGTGGGCGAGGCGGTCGAGCGCGCGGTGGCGGACCTGCGCTACGGCTCCATCGGCGTCAACGTCTGGCATGGTCTCTCGTTCGCGATGGGCTCCACGACGTGGGGTGCCTACCCGGGACACGCGCGCACCGACATCCAGTCGGGTACCGGCGTGGTGGGCAACGCCGCCATGTTCGACCGCCCGCAGAAGTCAGTCGTGCGCGGGCCGTTTCGCTCCCGGCCCAAGCCGCCCTGGTTCGCCACGGCGCCGGAGTCCTACGACGTCATGCGCCGCTTCGTCGCCTTCGAGGCCGAGCCGTCGGCGGCCAAGATCCCGGGCCTGCTCGTTGCCGCCATGCGGCGTTAGCCCGAGCCCGGCAGAGGTTCAGCTCATCGTCTTCGCGCGCAGCTGCGGTACGGCGAAGGGTGCCGCCGCCACGATGGCGGCGATGAGGGCGATGACGGCGCCGAACTCCCACCCGACACCCGAACCTCCCGGCTTGAAGATGAAGCCGATGAAGACAAGCACGAGGTTGACGAGGGTGGCCACCAGCATCACCGTGAGGTGTGGGACGTTGGCGCTGATCGGCAGCTTGTCCCACCCGGCGCGCAGCACGAGGTAGGCGACGATGAGGATGCACAGGATCAGCACGATGTAGAGGTAGCCGTGGGCCGAGAGCCCGCTGGCCGTGACGGTGATGCCGATGATGCTCACGCCGAACCAGGACAGGAACAGCGAGATGAACAGGACGATCGAGGCGATCCCCGCGATCCGGTCCGCCAGGGACCAGCGCGCGGCGTCGAACTTGTAGGCCGGGACCGACGACCCGGTGGACGCCGAGCCGGCGGGTGCCGCGGGTGCCGCGGCCGCTGGCGGGGGCCTGTTGACGGCGGGCGCCGCGGGTGTCGCGGCCGCTGGTGGGGGCGTGTTGACGGCGGGCGCCGCGGGTGCCGCGGCCGCTGGTGGGGGCGTGTTGACGGCGGGCGCCGCCGTCGTGGTAGCCGCGCTCGCTCCCAACGGGGCGCCGCAAGTCGGACAGGCCGTGGCGTCGTCGGCGGCCTCGCTCTGGCACTGGGCGCAAGTCTGCGGCATGACGGTCCTCCATCTCTCAGGTGACGGGGAGTCCTGCGTGCCCCGCCACACTTCCGTGACTGCTTGGGTCCGGCACGTCAGATTCTACGGGGGTGAGCCGCTCTTGCCTAGGGATCCTCGGTCGCAGGTGGTCCCCAACATCGCACGTCACGGGCCAATTCGGCCGTCCCAGGCA
>JBEKVF010000011.1:0-14989 GCA_049514295.1 Acidimicrobiales bacterium | reverse complement strand
GTCGCGGCGTCCCGCGAGCGCCTTGCCGACCAGTACCTCATTGGTGTGCGGACCGTACATGTCGGATGTGTCGAAGAAGGTCACCCCGAGGTCGAGCGCCCGGTGGATGGTGGCGCTCGACTCGTCGTCGTCGCCCGGGCCGTAGAAGTCCGACATGCCCATGCAGCCCAGCCCCTGGCGCGAGACTTCGAGGCCCTGAGTTCCGAGAGCGATCGTTTCCATGAGTGCGTGGCTCCTCTGGTCGTGGCCGGGCAGCCGGCCGGCCGGTCCTCACGAGGCCCACCCTACGGGTGGGCGGACATCGCCGGACGCGTCAGCCGCTGCGACCGGCGTTCGAGGAAATGGCGTCGGCGCGCACGAAGACGGCGCAGCGGCGCTCCTCCGCCATGACGCGGTCGAACTCCGCCCAGTCCTCGTGGCTCCCGCCGGCGGCCTTGAACACCGACCGGATGGTCTCGGGCACGTCCAGCCCGAGGTCCGAGCCATCGTCGGGCCCGACCAGGCGCACCGGTCCCGAGACGGCGGCCCATTCCCAGCCGTCCTTGAACACGAGCGTCGCCCGGCCCGATGCCCGCACCAGGCCGAGCTTGCGGGTGCCGCCGCCCACCACCGCGGCGACGCCCGGGGACCCGTCGACCGGGTCGACGATGACGCCGGCGCTCACGACCGATGCGTGCACGGTCCCGTCAGGTCGGGCGACGGTGAAGACTGCGAGGTGGCGGTCGGCCGCGGCCAGCCGGTTCACGAGGTCGAGATCTGCCATGCCCCCATTCTCCCTCGGCACCGCCGGAGCGCACTCCCCCTAGCGCGAGCGACCCTCCTCGATCGGCACCCCGGTCGCGGCCAAGTCGTCGAGCCGCTTCGCGTAGTGCTCGGTGTCGACGTCGTACGCCCACATGACGAATGCGTCCTGCCCCGTCACCGGGTAGTAGTTCTTGCGCACGGCGACGGGGGCGAAACCGAAACGCCGGTAGAGCGCCTGGGCCGGCTCGTTGTTGGCCGCCACCTCGAGGGAGATGTGCCTGACCCCACTGGTGCGCAGTGTGCGGATGCCGTCGACGATCATCGTCGTGGCCACCCCGGTACGCTGGTAGGCGGGAGCCGTCGCGATCGTCGTCATGTGCGCCTCCTCGTCGACGATCATGAACCCGATGTAGCCCGCTATCTCGTCGCCGTCCCATGCCGCCCGGTACAGCCGGCCCTTGCGCAGGGCCAGCTCGGAGTTGAAGACGTCGGGTGACCACGGCTCGGGGAACACCACGCTCTCGATGTGCAGCAGCTGCCGCAGGTCCCGGCGCTTGAGCTTCTCGATCCGCAGCGTCACGACGGCACCCCGACTCAGGCCCGCTCCGCACGTGCGAAGTTGCTCGTCGCGTCCGCCTCACGCATGTACAGGGGAACGACGCGCCCAGGCTCGACTGGCGATTCGCCCGCCTCGATGCGCTCCAGGGCGAGGCCCAGGAGGGCGGCGGGCGGCGGGAACGACAGGGCGGGTGCCACACTCTCCACACCGGGCACCGCCTCGAGGACATCGCGGTAGCGCAGGGCACCGTCGCCGGCCGCGAGCACCGGCGCGCCGCCGAGGCCGTCGAGCGCGACCACCAGGTCGGCGGGCGCGAACAGGGCGGGGGCGATCGGCTCCGCCACGACAGCCCCCGTGTCACTCAGCTCGCGCACCGCCGCGAACACCTCGGCCCGGCGGGCGTCGACGCAGGCCAGCACGAGACCCCGGTGGCCCGCGCCCGACGCACCCGCCGTGAGGATGTCGAGGCTGGTGGCGCCGACGACTCCGATGCCGAGCGACTGGGCGAGCCCCTTTGCCGCCGCAACGCCGACCCGCAGGCCCGTGAACAGCCCCGGGCCGACGTCGACCGCCACGGCGCCCAGGTCCGCCGGGGCCAGGCCCACCTGCGCCAGGAGGTGCTCGAGCGCAGGAGTGAGGGTCTCGACGTGGCGGCGACGGCCCGTCAGCGCGAACTCGGCTTGGACGCCCGCCGGCGTCCGCACGGCCACGCCCACCGTCTCCGTCGCGGTCTCGATCGCCACGAGGGCGAACGGGGCGGCCGGTACCAGGCCGCTCACGGCGCCCCCCGCCCCGACACGGGCTCGAGGACGGCCGCCACCTCGCCCGCCCGCTCCGCCCAGCGACCCCGCCCCACCATGGAGATGGTGCGGCGCTCAGGAGACCCGAGGGGGTCGGGGACGGCGAGCGTCACCTCGAGCGCGCTCTCCCCCAGTGCCGGCACGGCCATGTCGCCCCACTCGACGAGGGCGACCGCGTCCTCCTCGACCAGCTCGGCCAGGGCCAGGTCGGCGATCTCGACCACCGAGCCCGTGCGGTACACGTCGGCGTGGATCAGGTTCCCCACCGGGCTGCCCACGCCGCAGCGGTAGTGGCGCACCAGCGCGAACGTCGGGCTGGTCACCGGGCCCGGCACCCCCAGTGCGGCGGCGAAGCCCTGCGCGAAGACCGTCTTGCCGGCGCCGAGGTCGCCCACCAGGAGCACGACGTCGCCGGCGCGGCACAGGCGGGCCAGCCGTCCCGCCAGCTCCTTCGTGGCGGACGGCGAGTCGGTCGTACGCTCGACGGGCCAGCTCACGCCCGGCCCGCCGCCATGAGGCGCTTGGCCCGGACGAGGTCGGCCCGCATCTCGGCCATGGCCTCCCCGCCGGCCCGCAGCACGTACGCGGGATGGTACGTCGGGATGAGACGGCCCCGGCCGCGTTCGAAGACCTGGCCGCGCAGCTCGCGGATGCCCCGCGTGGTCTCGAGCAGGAGCTTGGTGGAGAAGTTGCCGAGCGTCACGATGACGGAAGGGTCGATGATGGAGATCTGCTCGGCGAGATACGGCCGGCACGCCTCGATCTCGTTCGGCGCCGGGTCGCGGTTGTTGGGCGGCCGGCACTTGACCACGTTGGCGATGTAGCACTCCGCCCGGGTGAGACCGATCTCTTCCCACATGAGGCGGTCGAGCAGCTTGCCCGAGCGGCCGACGAACGGCTCCCCCGCCAGGTCCTCCTCGCGTCCGGGGCCCTCACCCACGAAGAGCAGGTCGGCCCCGGGGTCGCCCACGCCGAAGACGACCTGGGTCCGCCCTTCGGCGAGCGGGCAGCGGGTGCACGTCGACGCGGTGAGGCGCAGGCGCTCCAGGACGTCGGTGTCAGGCACCGGGCGAGTCGGGGCGGTTGACCAGGACGCGGGGCATACGCGGGCCCACACCGCACACCACCTCGTAGCTGATCGTCCCCAGCATGGCCGCCCAGTCGTCCGCCGTGACCGCCTCGTCGCCCTGGTGGCCGAGCAGCACGACCTCGTCCCCTGGCCGCACCGAGTCGTCGTCGCCGCAGTCGACGACGATCTGGTCCATCGTCACCATCCCGGCCAGCGGCCGCCGCACCCCACCGATCAGCACCTCGTAGCCGGCGCCGAAGAGGGCACGCGGCACGCCGTCGGCGTAGCCGATGGGCACGGTGGCGACCAGCGAGCGCGCCGGCAGGGGGCGCAGCCGGCCGTAGGAGGGCCGCTCCCCCGCCTCGAGCGTGCGCACCGCGACCACGCGCGCCTTGAGCGACATCACCGGGCGCAGCTGCTCGCCCTCCGCCTGCGCGTCGAAGGCGGCGCGCACGGTGTCGCCCGGCAGGTACCCGTAGAGGCCGATGCCGCAGCGCACCATGTCGTGGCGCGAGCGCGGGAAGGCGATGGCGCCCGCAGTGTTGGCGGCGTGCAGGACAGGGGCGGTCACGCCCTGCGCGGCCAGGCCGGCGACGAGGCGGTCGAACAGGTCGAGCTGGCCCTCGGTGTAGGCCTGGTCCTCCGAGTGCTCCCCGTCGGCCACCGGTAGGTGCGTCCAGACGCCCTCGAGGTCCAGCACCGGCTCGCGCGCCACGGCGGCGACGATCTCGGGCAGCTCCTCGGGCGCGACGCCGACCCGGTGCATGCCGGTGTCGACCTTCACGTGGACGGCGCCGCGCCGGCCCGACGCCCGTGCCCCCGCGGCGAAGGCCGCGATGGCCTCTGCGGAGTAGAGCGTCGGAGTGAGCCTGTAGGCCAGCGCAGTGTCGACCGCGTCGAGGCCGCACTCGCTCAGGAGCAGAACCGGCGCATCGACACCGTGCTGGCGGAGCTCGACCCCTTCGTCGACGAGCGCCACGGCGAGCCGCTGCGCGCCCCCGGCCAGCGCGGCCCGGGCCACTGCCGGCCCCCCGTGCCCGTAGCCGTGGGCCTTGACCACCGCGCACAACTCGGCCGGAGCCACCAGCCGCGCCAGCACCGCGGCGTTGTGGGCCACGGCAGACAGGTCGATCTCGGCCCAGGCCGGGCGCGAGCGCCCCTGGGCCATGGTCACCGCGGCGTCCTCGTCCGCCGGGTCCGGCACCACCAGCTGCATCGGCGCGCTCTCAGCCACCGGCGTCCCCGTCCCCGGTGCCCGCCTCCGAGAGCGAGGACAGCAGTTCGGCGAGCAGGCCCGGGAGGTCACCGGACACCAGACCCTGCGACGGGCCGAGCGACGCCGCACGCCCGTGCGCGTGCGCGGCGAGCGCCGCCGCTTCGAGTGCGCCGAGGCCGCGGGCACAGAAGGCGGCGATGATCCCCGACAGGACGTCGCCGCTACCGGCGGTGGCGAGCGCAGGGCCACCGGCGGCGGCCAGGAGCACGTCGGACGCCGGCGCCGCGCCGCCCGGGGCGGCCACCGCGGTGAGCGGGCCTTTCAGGAGCACGACGGCGCCGGTCGAGGCGGCCAGCCGGCGTGCCGCGTCCAGGCGGTCCCCGCCGGGCGGGGAGCCAGCAATGCGCGCGTACTCGCCGTCGTGGGGCGTGAGGATGCTCGGGGCGTCCCGCTTGTCGAGCAGCGTGCGCGCCGATGCCGCGTCCCCCAGCGCGGTGAGCGCGTCGGCATCGATCACCAGCGGCACGGGCACCGCCGCCAGCACGGCCCGAATCTCACCGGCGACGGCGTCCCCGGTGCCGAGCCCGGGCCCGACCACCACGGCCTTGCACTTGGCGGTGGCCTCCAGGAAGGCACCGGCCCACCCGTCGGCCGGCAGGTGCATGCGCACGGCCTCGGTCGGCCAGGCGGCGCCGGGGTCGCCGGGCGAGCCCAGCCGGATCATGCCTGCGCCGGCGGCCATGGCCCCCCGGGTGCACAGGATCGCCGAACCCTCCATGCCCGCCGAGCCGGCGGCCACGCCGACGGCGTTCGTCCACTTGTTGACCTCACGGGGCCGCGCCGGCAGCAGCGCGGCGACGTCGGCGTCCCCCACGAGGAGCGCCCGGGGCGTGGGGAACCCGATCCCGATGTCGGCCACCTCGACGGTGCCGCTCAGCCGCGGCCCGTCGCCCTGGAGCAGCCCAGGCTTCAACGCGGCGAAGGTCACCGTACGGTCGGCCCGCACCGCGTCCCCGGGCGCCTCGCCGCTGTCCGCGTCGACGCCGGAGGGGATGTCGATGGCCAGCACCCCGGCGCCCGCGGGCACGGCCGGGGCGTCGTAGGAGCCCCGGAACCCGGTGCCGTACGCGCCGTCGACGACGAGATCGCAGGGCGGCAGCTCCACCCCGCCCGGGGCGTCGGCGGCCTCGATGACGCGCACCCGCGCCCCCCGCCTGGACAGCACCGAGGCGGCCACCCTCCCGTCAGCGCCGTTGCTGCCCTTGCCCACCACCACGACGACGCGCCGGCCGTAGGCGCCCCCCAACATCCGCAGCGCGGCATGGGCCACCGCCGTGCCGGCGCGGGTCACCAGGGTCTCGTGGGAGACCGTGTCCAGGGCAGCCGCGTCGGCGGCCCGCATCTCGTCGCGGGTCAGGACGGCGCGCACGAGACGGGCTGCGCCTGCTCCGCGACGACGAAGGCGATGGCCACGCCGTCGGTGTGGGTGAGCGAGAGGTGGAATTGGCCCGCGCCCTGGGCACCGGCCAGCTCGGCGGCGGTGCCGTGCAGCACGAGGAAGGGCGCGTTGCGGGTGGCGCCCCTGCCGGTGGTCCGGCGCACCTCGACGTCGGTCAGCGCGAAGGCGCCGATGCCCGTGCCCAGCGCCTTCATGACCGCCTCCTTGGCGGCGAAGCGCGCCGCCAAGCTCTGGGCCACGTCGGCCGAGCCCGTCGCGTCGGACTGCTCGGACGAGGTGAAGCAGCGCGCCGCGAAGCGCGGGCGGCGGTCGAGCACACGGCGGAACCGCGCCACGTCGACCGCGTCGACCCCGACGCCGACGATCGGGCTCATTCGACGGTCACCGTCTTGGCCAGGTTGCGCGGGCGGTCCGGGTCGTGCTCGTGCAGGCGGGCCAGCCGGTAGGCCAGCTGCTGCAGCGGGACCACGCCGACCACCGGCGAAAGGAGGGGGTAGGTCGGGGGGACCCACAGCACGTGGTCCGCCGCGGCCGCCGACTCCTCGTCGCCGTCGTCGGCCACCAGCACGACCGTGGCGCCGCGGCTGCGGACCTCGGCGATGTTGGACAGCATCTTCTCCCACAACGGGTTGCGGGTCGCGATGCCGACGACCACCGTTCCCTGCTCAATGAGCGCGATCGGGCCGTGCTTGAGCTCGCCGGCCGGGTAGCCCTCGGCCCGCAGGTAGGCCAGCTCCTTGAGCTTGAGCGCGCCCTCCAGCGCGACGGGGTAGCCGACGTGGCGCCCCAGGAAGAAAAAGTCGCGGGCGTCGGTCAGCTTGGCCGCCACGTCGTCAACGTCGCCGGCCCGGGACAGCGCCTCGATCACCAGCCTGGGCAGCACCTCCATGGCGTTGAGGATCTCGTTGATCTCGGAGGCCGGCTGTGTCCCGAGGATCTGAGCCAGGTACAGGCCGAGCACCTCGAGCGCCACGATCTGGGCCAGGTGGCACTTCGTCGACGCCACGCCGATCTCGGGCCCGGCCCGGGTGTAGAGCACCCCGTCGGCCGCCCGGGCCATGGAGGAGTCGACGACGTTGGAGACCACCAGCACCTTGGCCCCGAGTCGCTTCGCCTCGCGCATGGCCTCGGACGTGTCGAGCGTCTCGCCGGACTGGGAGACGCCCACGCACAGCGTCCGCTCGTTCAGCACCGGGTCCCGGTAGCGGAACTCGCTCGCGATGTCGACCTCGACCGGCACCTTGACCCAGTGCTCAATGGCGTACTTGGCCACCAGCGCGGCGTGGTAGCTGGAGCCGCAGGCGACGATGAAGACCTTGTCGATGCCGCGCAGGTCGTCGGCGCCCAGGCGCATCTGGTCCAGGATCAGCTCGCCGCCGGGCCCGCGCCGGTCCAGCAGCGTGTCGGCCAAGGCCTGGGGCTGCTCGTGCATCTCCTTGGACATGAAGTCCTCGTAGCCGCCCTTCTGCGCCGCCTCGACGTCCCAGGTGATGGTGAGCTGCTCGGGCTCGACCGGTGCGCCGTCGAGCGTCGTCACGGTCAGCGACCCGGGGGTGAGGACGGCCAGCTCGTCGTCGGCGAGCGCGAAGACCTGGCGGGTGTGGCCGATGAGGGCGGGGATGTCCGACGCCAGGAGCGCCATGCCGTCGGACAGACCGAGCACGAGCGGCGTGAGGCGCCGGGCGGCGACGATGGTGTCGGGCTCGTCGGCTGAGATGGCCGCGATGGAGAACGCGCCGCGCAGCCTGCGCAGCATGGAGCGGGTGGCCTCCTCCAGCGACGCGCCGGCGGCCATCCCCTGCTCAATGAGGTGGGCCATGACCTCGGTGTCGGTGGCCGACGTGAGGGTGTGCCCGCCCGCCACGAGCTCCGCCCGCAGCTCGGCGTGGTTCTCGATGATCCCGTTGTGGATGATGGCGATGCGCCCGGAGCAGTCGGTGTGGGGGTGGGCGTTCTCGGCGGTGGGGCTCCCGTGGGTCGCCCACCGGGTGTGCCCGATGGCGGCGGCGTGGCCGGTGGGCGCGTCCGAGGTCAGCTCCGCCAGTGCGGAGACCGAATTGGTCCCGCCGGCGGCCCGCGCCCTCCAGATGGAGCCGTCGACCACCATGGCGATCCCCGCCGAGTCATAGCCCCGGTACTCCAGCTGGTGGAGTGCGCCGAGGAGGAGAGGCACGGCGTCGGCCTCGCCGGTGATGCCGATGATGCCGCACATGGTGAACCAGGCTACCTGGGCGCCTGCGGCTCGATTTGTCCGAGGGCGGCCTCCACGACGCCGGCGAGCTGGGCCGCCACCGCGTTGGCCTGGGCCTCGGCCCGCGCCTCGACCATCACGCGCACCAGCGGCTCGGTGCCACTGGGGCGCAGCAGCACCCGCCCCTCGTGGCCGAGCTCAGCCTCGGCCTTCACCACGGCCTCCCACACCTCGGCACAGTCGGCCAGCCGCTCGGGCTGGGGGATGGGCACGTTGACCAGGCGCTGGGGCACCCTCTCGACCAGCCCGCCGGAGAGGTCGGCCAGGGAGCGACCCGCCCGCAGCACCAGGTCGGCCAGCGCAATGCCCGTGAGGATGCCGTCGCCAGTGGTCGACAGCGAGCGGAAGATGATGTGGCCGGACTGCTCGCCGCCGAGGCTCAGCCCGTCGGCGTCGAGGGCGGCGAGCACGTGGCGGTCGCCCACGTCGGTCTCGCGCACGGCGATGCCGCGGCCCTCCATGGCCAGCCGGAAACCGAGGTTGGTCATGACGGTGACCGCGACCGTGTTGCCGGCCAGCCGCCCCCGCTCGGCGAGGTCGAGTGCGAAGAGTGCCAGGAGCACATCGCCGTCGACGATGCTGCCGGTGTGGTCGACCGCGATGACCCGGTCGGCGTCGCCGTCGAACGCCAGGCCGAGGTCCGCCTGGTGCTCCACCACCGCCAGCGAGAGCTGGGCCGGGTCCGTCGAGCCGCACTTCTCGTTGATGTTGTCCCCGTCGGGCGAGTCGTGCAGCGCGGTGACCCACGCGCCGAGCTCGGCCAGCACCCAGGGCGCGATCTCGCTGGCGGCACCGTTGGCGCAGTCGACGACGATGCGCAGGCCGTCGAGGCGGCGGCCCTCGGTCGTGGCGAGCAGGTGCTCCCGGTAGACGTCGATCGCGCCGGGGTCCGTCGTGATCCGCCCCACCCCGTAGCCGGTGGGCCGCCGCGGCGGGCGGTCCGGGTCGGCCAGGACGCTGTCGAGCTCACGCTCGATCTCGCCCTCGACGTCGGTGGGCAGCTTTGTCCCGAGGAGGCTGAACAGCTTGATGCCGTTGTCGCCGAAGGGGTTGTGCGAGGCCGAGATGACGGCGCCGGGCGCCTTGCGGTGCTCGGCCACGGCAGCCACACCGGGGGTGGGCAGCACACCCAGGTCGACGACGTCGGCCCCCTCGGTGGCCAGGCCCGCCGAGAAGGCGGCCTGGAGGAGCGGCCCGGAGCGCCGGGTGTCGCGGCCGACGACGAAGGTCGGGGCGGGCAGGACGCGGGCGGTGGCGCGCCCGAGAGCCAGCGCCAGCTCGGCGGTCAGCTCCTCGTTCGCGACCCCACGCACGCCATCGGTGCCGAATCGGGCCGGCGCCATTCGCGTACCGCTTGCTACCGCTTGGAGTACTGCGGCGCCTTGCGGGCCTTCTTCAAGCCGTACTTCTTCGACTCCTTCTCACGCGCGTCGCGCGTGAGAAGGCCCGAACGCTTGAGCGCGCCGCGGAGCTCGGGGTCCATCTCGCAGAGGCTGCGGGCGATGCCGAGGCGCATGGCACCGGCCTGGCCCGAGATCCCGCCTCCGTCGATCGTCGCCTCAATGTCGTACGACTCCGCCGTGTTGGTCACGCGCAGCGGCTCGGTCACCAGCATGCGGTGGGTCGCCGAGGTGAAGTACTTCTCGATCGGAAGCTTGTTGACCTTGATGGCGCCCTCGCCGGGGCGGAAGCGGACGCGTGCCACCGCCTGCTTGCGGCGTCCGGTGGTCTGGCTCAGTGGTGCGGGCATTGCGTGGGTGGTGTCCTTCCTGGTGCGCGTGCTCAGCCGGCCCGGCGGGCCTGGGGCAGTTCGAGAGGCTCGGGCTTCTGGGCGGCGTGGGGATGGTCCGGGCCGGCGTAGACCTGGAGCTTGCCCAGCATCTGGCGGCCGAGGGTGTTCTTGGGCAGCATGCCGCGCACGGAGCGCCGGATCAGCTCGTCGGGGTGCTCCTCCAACAGCTCGGCGTAGCTGGTGGCCCGGAGGCCGCCGGGGTAGCCGCTGTGGCGGTAGGCCATCTTGGCGTCGGCCTTGCCCGAGGTGAGGACCACCTTGTCCGCGTTGACCACGATCACGTGGTCGCCGGTGTCGACGTGCGGAGCGAAGTAGGGACGGTGCTTCCCACGCAGGATGGCGGCCACCGACGAGGCCAGGCGACCGAGCACAAGGCCGTCGGCGTCGACGACGTACCAGGTTCGCTGGATCTCAGTGACCTTCGGTGAAAATGTGCGCACAAGACCGATCTTTCGCTTCCGCGTGGTGAACGAGCGCACGCCTCGGAGAGCGGGCTCAGGGCTCCCGGGGGTCCCGCGAGCCGACGTACCAGGATAGGGCCCCTGGGCAGGGCGAGCAAGCCGCGCCCTTCCGGGCGGGCCGCCGCCCCGTCAGGCCGGACTGGTTCCGGCGGCCGGGCTCCCCTCCCCGCCGCCCTCGAGACCCTCGTAGGCCACCGAGATCAGGCACAGCCCGTGGGCCGGCGCCGGGTCGGCCATGCGGTGGCGGGTGGCGGCCCGCAGGCGCTCCATGAGGCCCGCCGCGTTCTCCCTGCCCCTGCCCACCTCGACCAGGCTGCTCACCAGGGAGCGGACCATCTGGTGGCAGAAGGAGCCGGCCCCGATCTCGAAGCGCAGGAGCCGGCCCTCCCCGGCGCCATGGGCGTCGATGGCCTCGAGCCCCTCGTCCACGCTCCAGCGGGCCCTGGTCACCCGTCGCACGATCGACTCGGAGGCGTCCATTCCCGGCGGGCGGCGGCAGAAGGACCGGAAGTCGTGGGGGCCGAGCAGCACGTCGGAGGCGGTGCGCATGGAGACCAGGTCGAGGGGGTCGCGCACGTGCCAGGCCACGGGCGCCAGGAGCGGGTCGGGGGCGGGGGCGTTCCAGACCAGGTAGCGGTAGGTGCGGCCGGTGGCGGAGCGGCGGGCGTCGAAGTCGGGCCCGACCCGCTCGGCCCGGCGCACGACCACCTCGGGGGCGAGCTGGCGGTTGAGGGCCCGGGCCAGGCCGGGCCCGTCGTAGTGGATGTCCGGCAAGTCGACGTGGACGACCTGCCCGCGGGCGTGGACTCCCGCGTCGGTGCGGCCGGCGCAGGTGATGTGGGGTGGCTCGCTCATCCGTGCGGTGCGCTCGAGCGCCTGGCGCAGCGCGCCGGCAACGGACGGGACCTCGGGCTGCACGGCGAAGCCCCGGAAGGCCGCACCGTCGTAGGCGATCAGGAGCCTCCAGCGCTGCATGGCAGCGCCGGCGGGTTGCTCCACCCCTAGACGAACTCGATCCGCGCCATCGGCGCGTTGTCACCCGGACGCGGGCCCAGCTTCAGGATGCGGGTGTAGCCGCCGGGCCGTTCCGCGTAGCGCGGCCCGATCTCCTCGAACAGCTTGTGGGTCATGTCCTTGTCCCGGATGAGCGCGACGACGTTGCGCTGCTGCGCCACGCCGCCCTTGCGCGCCGCGGTGATGCACTTCTCGGCCACCGGGCGCAATGCTTTCGCCTTGGCCTCGGTGGTGACGATGGACTCGGCCGCGATGAGCGAGGCGACCAGGTTGCCCAGCATGGCCTTCTGATGCGCCGCCGAGCCGCCGAGCCGGCGGCCGCGCTTGGGGGTTGCCTGCATGGTCGGTCAGTCCCTCGTGCGGAGCGACAGCCCGCGCTCGTCCAGGCGCTGCACGACCTCGTCGGCCGACTTCTGCCCGAAGTTGGTGATGGCGAGGAGGTCCTCCATGGTGCGCTCGACCAGCTCGCCGATCGTGTTGATCTGCGCCCGCTTGAGGCAGTTGCGGGGCCGCTCGGAGAGGTCGAGCTCCTCGATGCGCAGGTCCAGGTCGGGCGAGCCGCTGGTCGTCGTGCCGACGTCGCCGGGCTCCAGGCCCTGCGGCGCCTCCTCGAGGTCCGCCACGAGCGAGACCAGGTTGCGCAGCGTGGCACCGGCCGAGGCCAGGGCCTCGCGCGGCGAGATGGTCCCGTCGGTCTCGATGTCGAGCACGAGCCGGTCGTAGTTCGTCGACTGCTCCACCCGCACCGGCTCGATGTCGAAGGTGACCCGGTGCACAGGCGAGAAGATGGAGTCGATCGGGATGACACCGATCGTCGTCGAGCGCTTGTTCTTGTCGGCCGACGCGTAGCCGCGCCCCCGCTCGACCGTCACGTCGACGGCCAGGCGGCCCTTGGCGTTGATGGAGGCGATGTGCAGGTCGGGGTTGAGCACCTCGACGTCGGACGTCAGCTGCAGGTCGGCTGCCGTGGCGTCGGCCGGGCCGCGCACGTCGAGGCGGAGCGTCACCGGTTCGTCCGAGTTGACCCGGACCAGCAGGTCCTTGAGGTTCAGGATGATGTCCGTGACGTCCTCCTTGACGCCCGGGAGCGTCGTGAACTCGTGCAGTGCCTCGTCGAAGCGGAGCTGGGTCACCGCACCGCCGGGGATGGACGAGAGCAGGGTGCGGCGCAGCGAGTTGCCGAGCGTGGTGCCGAAGCCCGGGTCGAGCGGGCCGATGGCGAAGCGCTGGCGGTTGTTCTGCTCCTCGTCGAGGACTTCGACGGTCGGTCGTTGGAAAATCAGCATGGTGGGACTCCTGTTGCTGGGGACGGGGCTACTTCGAGTAGAGCTCGACGATCAACTGCTCCTGGACGGGCTCGTCGATGTGCTCTCGCAGGGGCGGGTTGAGGACGGCCACGGAGAAACCGGCGTCGCCGGTCTCGAGCCAGGCCGGGGTCTGGCGCTCCAGGGTGTCCATGTTCCGGCGGACCAGGAAGTTTCCGCGGGTGGCCTCGCGCAGCACGACCTTGTCTCCCTTGCGGACCCGGTAGCTCGGGATGGTGACGCGCTTGCCGTTGACCTGGACGTGGCCGTGGCGCACGAACTGGCGGGCCTGGCGCCGGCTGGCGCCCCAGCCGGCGCGGAAGACCACGTTGTCGAGGCGGAGCTCGAGGTTGCGCAGGAGGTTCTCACCGGTGATGCCCGGCTGGCGGTTGGCCTCCTCGTACATGTTGCGGAACTGCTTCTCCAGGATCCCGTAGATCCGGCGCGCCTTCTGCTTCTCGCGCAGCTGGGTCAGGTACTCGGAGCCCTGGCGCATACGGTCACGGCCATGCTCGCCGGGCGGGTAGGCGCGGCTGTGACGGTCGGTGACCGCCTCGGAAACGGGGCACTTGAGCGAGTAGCAGCGCTCGCCCTTCAAGAACAGCTTGGTCCGCTCGCGCCGACAGAGTCGGCAGACGGGACCGGTGTATCGAGCCATGGGGTGTGGTTCCTCTTCCTCTTGGACCTAGACCCGGCGCCGCTTCTTGGGGCGGCAGCCGTTGTGGGGGATCGGGGTCACGTCCTTGATGCCGACCACCTCGATGCCGACGGCAGCCAGCGAGCGGATGGCGGTCTCCCGGCCCGAGCCGGGCCCGCGCACCAGGACGTCGACCTTGCGCACGCCGTGCTCCATGGCCCGCTTGGCGCACGCCTCGGCGGCCAGCTGGGCGGCGAAGGGGGTGGACTTGCGCGACCCCTTGAAGCCGACGTTGCCGGCCGATGCCCAGGCGAGGACGTTGCCCTCGGGATCGGCGATGGAGACGATCGTGTTGTTGAACGAGCTCTTGATGTGGGCGACGCCGTAGGCGACGTTCTTGCGCTCCTTGCGGCGGGGACGCCGGGCGCCGGGCTTGGTGGGCTTGGCCACTACTTCTTCACCTTCTTCTTCCCGGCCACCGTCTTCTTGGGGCCCTTGCGGGTGCGGGCGTTGGTGTGTGTGCGCTGGCCATGGACCGGCAGGCCCTTGCGGTGCCGCACGCCCTGGTAGCAGTTGATCTCCATCTTGCGCTTGATGTCCTGGGAGACGTCACGGCGCAGGTCACCCTCGACCCGGAAGTTGGTGTCGATGTAGGCACGGAGCCTGGCGACCTCCTCGTCCGTCAGGTCGCGGACGCGGGTGGAGGGGTTCACGTCGGTCGCCTCGCAGATTTGCGACGACAGCGTCGGGCCGACGCCGTAGATGTAAGTCAGCGAGATCTCGAGCCG
This sequence comes from Acidimicrobiales bacterium, assembly GCA_049514295.1. Lineage (GTDB taxonomy): Bacteria > Actinomycetota > Acidimicrobiia > Acidimicrobiales > RAAP-2 > Bog-473. Next base: position 895 of record JBEKVF010000011.1, on the reverse strand, counting down.
CTTCTCACGCGGGATGTCCACCCCAGAAATTCGGGCCATGTGCCGTTCCTCTCCCTAACCCTGCCGCTGCTTATGACGCGGGTTGTCGCAGATCACCCGCACCACACCGCGGCGCCGGATGACTTTGCACTTCTCGCAGATCGGCTTCACGCTCGGCCGAACCTTCACTTGACTCCCCGTCCTACTTGTACCGATAGGTGATCCGACCCCGGTTGAGGTCGTACGGAGTGATCTCCACCTGGACCTTGTCCCCCGGAAGGATGCGGATGCGGTGCATCCTCATCTTCCCCGAGCTGTGTGCCAGCACCTTGTGTCCGTTCTCCAGCTCGACACGGAACATTGCATTGGGCAGTGGCTCGACCACCGTGCCTTCCAGCACGATGGCATCTTCCTTGGGCTTGGGCAGGTGACTCTCTCCTGGTTTTCGTCTTTGTGCTACCCCGAGCGCACCGGTGGCGCGAGGCCGGAACGGGGCGGAATCGGGTGTGGCCGAGATGCGGACCGCCCCTACGGGAACGGACCGGGTCCAGAGCCAGCAGAAGATTCTACCGCATCCGGCGCCGAAATCCAGCCCGAGGCCCGCTTCTGGCTGGTCGGGGCCAGGATCAAGCCCCGCAGGCGCCCCCGTAGCCCCTCTCCGGGGTCCAGTCTAGGGGATGGTGAACACCTCGGGGCCGTCGGGAGTGACGGCAATGGTGTGCTCGAAGTGGGCCGAGAGGCTCCCGTCGGCGGTGACCACGCTCCAGCCGTCGTCGAGGAGCAGGGTCTCCGGGGAGCCGACGTTGACCATCGGCTCTATCGCGAACACGTTGCCGGTCTTGAGGGTGGGGCCCCGGGTGCCCGGCCAGTAGTTCGGCACCTGGGGTTGCTCGTGCATGGCCGTCCCGATGGCGTG
>JBEKVF010000010.1:0-15018 GCA_049514295.1 Acidimicrobiales bacterium | reverse complement strand
TCCACGAGGACCGTCGTGAATCCCGCGGCGCTCTCGGCCGGCGCCAGCTGTTCCGTGGTGACGACGACGCGCGGGTCGGCGGCGCGCAGTACGGCGGCGCGCTCGGGCTGCACGAGCTTGGGGTTCACGGCGGCAATGACGGCGCCGAGCTTGGCCGCGGCGACGTAGGCGATGAAGTGCTCGGGCACCGACGGCAGCAGCAGCCCGACGACGTCCCCCTCCCCCACTCCCAGCTCGGCCAGCCCCACCGCGGCCTCGTCCGCCAACGCGTCGAACTGCTCGTAGCTGAGCGTCAGCCCCTCGTCGGTGACGAAGGCCGGGGTCGGCCCGAAGCGACGGGCCGCCTCGGCCGCGGTCTCAGCCAGCATGCGAGCCGGGGTCCCGAGCCCCGGATGTCACCCCCGGGGCAGGCCGAGCACGCGCTCGGCCACGATGTTCCGCTGGATCTCCGACGTCCCGCCGGCGATGGTGCCGGCGAAGGAGCGCAGGTACTGCACGCCCCAGGCGCCGTCGTAGAACGAGCTCATCGCGCTGGACTCCATGGGATCCGGCTCGAAGTGGGCCAGGTCCCACCCGGTGAACTTGTTGGGGCCCGGGCCGTCGAGGTCGAGGCCCTCGAGCCCGAGCGCGTCCTGGGCGAACAGGCAGGCGCGCTGCTCGGCCTCGCTGGTGAAGAGCTTCAGGACGAGGTGCTCGGGCGGCATCTCGCCCCGGGTCGACTTCTCGAAGCCCCGGTAGCCGAGGCAGCGCATGGCGGCCGTGTCGGTGGCGAGGCGCCCGATCGCCTCCGCGATGCGGGCATCGTCGCCCAGCGTGCCACCGCGGCCGTCGGGGCGCTGGGCGACGCGCACGAGGGCTTTCAGCGTGCGCTCCATCTTGGAGACGTTCATGATCCAGAGCATCCCCCGCTCGTGGCGCAGCGAGCCCTGACTCACCGCCCAGCCGCTGTTCATGTCGCCGAGCAGGTTCTCCTCGGGCACCTCGACGTCGGTGAAGAAGACCTCGTTGAAGTCGGCGTGGTGCGGGTCGGTCAGCTCGGGCAGCGGACGGCACGTGATACCCGGCGTGCGCATGTCGATGATGAGCACGCTGATGCCGCGGTGCTTGGGTGCCTCGGGATCGGTGCGCACGTAGCACATGCAGTAGTCGGCCTCGTGGGCTCCCGACGTCCACACCTTCTGCCCGTTCACCACGAAACGACCGTCGCGCCGCTCGGCCCTGGTGGCCAGGGACGCCAGGTCGCTCCCCGCATTGGGCTCGCTCATGCCCACGCACCACGTGATCTCGCCCTTCAGGGTGGGGAGGACGAAGCGCTGCTTCTGGTCCTCGGTCCCGAACTCGACGATGGAAGCGGCACAGATGGAGAGGCCCTGCGGGTTGAGCGAGCGGGGCGCCATCCGCTCGGTGATGACCTCGAAATAGACCATCTGCTCCTGGGGCGTGGCGTTGCGCCCGCCGAGCTCGGGCGGCCACCCGGGCACCAGGTAGCCCGCTTCGAACAGCTCCCGCTGAAAGGTGCGGGCCCACTCGGGCAGGTGGGCCGACGACCGCCGGGCCTGGTCCCCCATGAGGTCGGCCGGGGGGAGGTGCTCGTCCAGCCACGCCTCGAATTGGCGGCGGAACGCGAGCAGGGATTCGTCAGGGGCGAGCCGCATGGGCAACTATGACACGGGCGTCAGTCAGCGGGCGAGTCACCGTCGTCCTCGTGGAAGCCCGCCGAGCCCTGCTTGAAGCCGCGCCGGGCGGCGGGCAGAGCCTGGATGGCGAGCACGATCCCGAAGGCGGGCTCGGTGAGGAGGATGGAGCCGGCGACCTCGTCCCAGGTGGCGCCGACCTCGGCGGCCAGCCGGGCGTGGCGTTGCACACCGCCGGGCTGGCGGGCGATGACGGTGCACACCATGCGGATGAGCTCGTGCGTCTTGCGGTCCGGGGCGCGCAGCGAATCGATGGAGGCCATCCATGCGTTCTGGGCCTGCAGGACACCGGGTGCCCACTCGTGGAGGAACTTCTCCGAGGGGAACGGCCAGACGTCCTCCTCGACGTCGAAGTCGAGCGCCTCGTCGGGGTCTTCGCGTTCGGTGCCTGGGCTCATCGCGGAGTCATCGTACCGGCGCCGTTCGCTCAGGCGCTCGGCTCGGGATCACGGGGCTGTCCGAGGATGCGCTCCGCGATGACGTTGCGCTGCACCTCACTCGTGCCACCGGCGATGGTGAGGCAGCGCGTCGAGAGAAAGCCCTCCTCCCATCGCTGCGCCTTACCGTCGAGCACCGCGCCATCCGCGCCGTAGAGGGCCATCCCCATCTCCTGGACCCGCTGCTCGTGCTCGACGCCGAGCAGCTTGCGCACGCTCGACCCGCTCCCGGGATCGACACCCGAGAGCGTCCGCAACGTGGAGCGGTGACCCAGCAGCGCGACCGACTGCGCCTCGGCGATCAGGTGGCCCAGGCGTCCCTCGAGGCTCGGCGCGCATGCCTCGCCGCGCTCGCCACGGCGGGCCACGGTCCGGATGAGCGACTCCACCCCGTTGCCGAACGACGCGCCCGACGACATGGAGACGCGCTCGTTGGCCAGCGTGGTGCGGCCGATGCGCCATCCGTCGCCGGGGACACCGATCACGGCGTCGTCGGGGACGAACACGTCGTTGAAGAACACCTCGTTGAACATGGCGGCGCCGGTGAGCTCGCGCAGCGGCCGGATGTCGATGCCCTCGGCGTGCAAGTCGACGATGAAGTAGGTGATGCCGGCGTGCTTGGGCACATCGGGGTCGGAGCGGGCGAGGCAGATGCCGAAGTCGGCCACGTGCGCCAGCGACGTCCACACCTTCTGCCCGTTGAGCACGTAGCCGCCCTCGACGCGCTCGGCCTTCGTGCTGAGTGCGGCCAGGTCGGAGCCGGCGCCGGGCTCGCTGAAGAGCTGGCACCAGCTGAGCTTCCCGAGCAGCGTGGGGCGCACCCAGCGCTCCTGCTGCTCCTCGGTGCCGTGCGCGATGAGCGTCGGCAACGCCCACGCCCCGACGGCGAGGTGCGGTCGGGCCACGCCCGCCGCGGCCAGCTCCTCGTCGATGACGAGCTGCTCCAGAGGCGAGGCGCCCCGGCCCCACGGCGGGGGCCAGTGCGGCATGATGAGGCCCGCCTCGGCCATCGCGACGCGCTGGTCGTCCGCCGCGGCGACCTGCGCCACGACGTCGCGGATCTCGTCGCGCAGTGGCTCGGCCTCGGCCGGCAGGTCGGCGGCGAGGTTGCGGCGCGCGCCGCCGACGGCCATCGCCGTCACCTCGTGCTCGATCGACCCGACGTCGCCCCCGGCGACCAGCTGCAGGTTGGCCATGGCCCGCTTGAGGTAGAGGTGCGCGTCGTGCTCCCAGGTGAAGCCGATGCCGCCGAGGATCTGGATGCACTGCTTGGCGCAGTGGGCGGCCGCCTCGAGCGCGATGGCGCCGGCGATGCGCGCGCTGAGGTCGCGGTCGCGGTCGCGGTCGGCCCCCTCCCCGGCTCCCTCCCCGTCACCCTCCTCGCTCCACGCCGCCGCGGCGTCCCAGGCCACCGCGGCGCACTGCTCGACGCAGACCAGCATGTCGGCCAGCGCGTGCTTGACCGCCTGGAACTGGCCGATGGGCCGGCCGAACTGGACGCGCACCTTGGCGTACTCGGAGGCCGTCTCGAGGCACCAACGGGCGATCCCCGCGCTCTCCGCGGCGGCCAGGACGAGGGCCAGGCTGCGCACCTCGGCGTCGGGCATCCAGACGTGGTGGCTCGTCGGGAGGACGACCCCGTCCCCCGCGATCTCGAGCTTCCCGATGGGGCGGGTGCCGTCGAGGGCCGGGAGCGCCGCCACGGACACCAGGTCACCGAGGACGTCGCGGTCGAGCAGCCACCACTGCACCCCGCCGTCCCAGTCGAGCGGCACGAGCACGAGCCGCGCCATGGGCAGGCCCAGGACGGGGCGCACCGTGCCGGAAATGGAGAGGGCGCCGTCGTCGGCGAGGTCCCACCCCACGCATGGCGCGCCCAGGGCGACGGCCGCTGTCACGGTGCCGTCCGCCAGCCCAGGCAGCAGCGCCTTGCGCACCGCCTCGTCGGGGTGGCGGGCCAGGGCGGCCGACACCAGCAGCGTCGGGAGGGCCGGCCCGGGGAAGAGCGCATGACCCAGCTCCTCGAGCACCACGGCCACCTCGGCCAGCGTGAAGCCCTGGCCGCCGTGCGCCTCGGGCAGGTGGAGCCCCAGCCACCCCTGGGCGGCCATCTTCTCCCAGACCGCGGGGAGGTCCGCCGCCGGCTCGGGTGCCTCGGCCACGGCCCGCGGCTCCCCCGGCGGGCAGTGCGTCTGGAGCCACCGCTCCGCGGTGCGGCGGAGGGACTCATGCTCCTCCGTGACGGCGATCGGCACTACGTCCCTTCCTCGAGCGGCACCTCGGCGCCGTCCCGCCACAGCGAGATCGCCCCCACCGGGCACCCCTGGGCGGCGGTGCGCAGCCGCTCCTCGTCCGTGGCGGACGCGTCGACGACGACCGCGTGCCCGTCGTCGCTCAGGTCGAACGTGTCGGGTGCCCAGAACACGCAGTTGCCCGACCCCATGCAGAGGTCCCAGTCGATCTTGACGTCCAGCGGCTCGCCCATGGTCACGCCGCCCGCAGGAGGATCGCGCTCGTGGGCACGCCCTCGCCCGACGTCACGAGGCAGGTCCTTGCCCCGTCGACCTGACTGGTCGAGGTGCCGCGCAGCTGGCGCACCCCCTCGGTGATGAGATTGAAGCCGTGCACGTAGGCCTCCGACAGCCCGCCGCCCGACGTGTTCGTCGGCAACGAGCCCGTGCCCCAGCGCAGGTTCCCGTCCGCCACGAAGTCCGGCGCCTCGCCCCGCTTGCAGAACCCGTAGCCCTCGAGCGAGAGCAGGATCAGGGGCGTGAACGCGTCGTAGATCTGTGCCACGTCGACCTCCTCGGGGCCGATGTCCGACTGGGCCCACAGCTTCTCCGCGGCCGCCCAGGCCGGTCCGGTCAGCGGGTCGTCGCAGTAGTAGTTCACCATCGACTCGTGCTGGCGGTGTAGTCCCTGCCCGAAGGCGTGCACCAGCGCCGGCGGGTGGGGGCAGTCCTTGGCGCGGGCGGCCGAGACGAGGACGGCCGCCAGCGCGCCGTCGGTCTCGAGGCAGTTGTCAAAGAGGCACAGCGGCTCGCTGATGAAGCGGGCCGCCATGTAGTCGTCCAGGGTCATCGGCTTGTCGTACATGAGCGCGGCCGGGTTGCGGTTGGCGTGGGCCCGCACCGCCATGGCCACCTCGGCCAGGTGCTCGCGCCCTCCCCCGTACTCGTACATGTACCGGCGGGCCAGCATCGCGACCTCGTCCACCGGGCGCAGGAGGCCGAACGGCCTGGTCCACTGGGCCTGGATCGGGAGCCGCGACGGGGCTGCGGCCCACGGCCGCGACGTGCGGGCGCCGCGCTTGCGCGAGCGCCAGGCCACCACGACGTCGGCCTGCCCGGTGGCGATAGCCATGGCGGCGTGGCCAATGGTGGCGCAGCCGGCGCCGCCGCCGTAGCCCACCTGCGAGAAGTACGTGATGTCCCCCGCCCCGATCGTCTTGGCCAGGGTGACCTCGTCGGTCGACTCCATGGTGTACGAGGAGAGGCCGTCGACCTCGGAGGGCGCGATGCCGGCGTCGCGCAGCGCGGCGACGACCGCCTCGGCCGCCAGCTGGCCCTCGGGCCGGTCGATGTGCTTGGCGAATTCGGTCTGCCCGATGCCCACGATGGCCGCCGCGTCGCGCAGCGGGTTGGCTCTGCCGCCCATGGGCCCGAACCTACCCTCCCGCGGCCGGTGTCAACGAGCCCCGAACACCACCGGGAGGGACAGCGGTGAGCGGAAGGCCAGGCCCTCGATGTGCGGGGGCTCCGCCTCGGGGTCCAGGGTGAAGGGCCCGAGGCGGTCGAAGAGGGTGTTGATGGCCACCCGTGACTCCATGCGGGCGAGATGCATGCCCAGGCAGACATGGACGCCGAAGCCGAACCCGACGTGCTGGCGCTGCGTGCGGAACATGTCGTAGCGGTCCGGGTCGGCGTACTTGCGCTCGTCCCGGTTGGCGGCGCCGATCATCAGGGCGATGTCGGCCCCCTCCTCGATCGCGACGCCGGCCAGCTCGGTGTCACGGGTGGCCCGCCGCAGGATCACCGTGACCGGCGGCTCCCAGCGCAGCACCTCCTCGAACGCCTGGGGGTACAGCGAGCGGTCGCCGTGGAGCGCGTCGAACTGGGCCCGGTCGCTGAGCAACGCCAACAGGAGGCTGCCCGAGGCGCGGTAGGTGGTCTCGACACCGGCCGGCAGGAGCAGGCGGAGGAAGGAGCAGATCTCCTCGTCGCTCAGGTGCTTCCCGTCCACCTCGGCCCGCACCAGGTCGCTGATGAGGTCGTCGCCCGGCGCGGCGCGGCGCTCGGCCATGACGTCGACGAAGTAGTCGCGCAACGCGGCGGACGCCGCCATGCCGCGCTCCCAGTTGGCGGCGACGCTCGTGACCTCGAGGGCCCACCGCTGGAACCTCGGGTAGTCGGCCCGCGGCAGCCCGAGGATGCGCGCGATCACCTGCACCGGGAAGTTGAACGTGACGTCGCGCACGAGGTCCGACCGGCCGCGGTCGGAGAACGAGTCGATCAGCTCGTTCACAACGAGCGCCACCAGGTCCTCCTCCCATCGCTCGAGCATCTTGGAGCGGAAGCTCGATGCGACCAGGGCCCGGATGCTCCGGTGCTCGGGCTCGTCCATCTGCAGGATGGTGCGGCCCATCACCATCCCCATCACGTCCTCGTAGACGGAGGACGAGTAGGTCTCGTTGTCGCGCAGCACCGACACGACCTCGTCGAAGCCGAACACGGTCACCGGTGCGGGGGTGGTGGGGTCCCCGATCTCGCCGCCCTCGCCGAGATCGATCGGCCCGGTGTGCACCGGGGACTCCCGGAGCAACTCCCGGAGCTTCGGATACGGGTCACGGATGTTCCCGCTGACCACGTCTTTCAACTCGAAGGGATCGAAGGGTACCGCCTCGTAGTCAGCCGCCGAATTAATTCCTGGCATTTCCCCCACGGACCCCCTATTTTTGGGTGGCTCAGGAGCCGAACCTGACTCCCGTGTCCTATATAGCAAACGGGCGTTGGGGCGTCGAGAGCGGGCGGGCTCTCGACGGGGTCGTGTCAGGCCGGCTGGTGGATGTCAGGGAGGGGGCTCACAGGCAGGACTCTCGTATTCCCGAGATCGAAAGGCGGAGAAATGGGAATGAACATGACCCTCGACTACGACGCCAAGGGCCCGGGCCAGCCGGAGGCTGCCGGCGCGGTGGGCCACGGGGAAGGGTCGGCGACGAGACGGCGGATCCTGAAGATCGCGTTGACCCTGATGGCCCAGCGGGGCGTCGACGGGACGAGCATGCGAGACCTGGCCTCGGCGGCCGGCCTCAACGTGGCGTCGCTCTACCACTACTTCCCGAGCAAGCGCGATCTCCTCGAGGCCGTGCTGGTGGAACAGGGATTCCTCCCGCTCCAGGCGCCCCCGGCCGAGCTCCACGGCGACGGCACGAGCGAGGTGTCCCTGGCGCAGCTCCTGGCCGACATCCTCGTGTCCATGTTCGAGGTCGAGGACTTCGTCCGCCTGATGGTCGGCGAGGCGATGCGCGGCGAGTCGACCGCCCGAACCGTCGGCCTCGACCTCTTCACGTCGTTCCAGGTGCACATCGAGGAGTGGATCACGAAGAACCGCACCGACCTGGCCGAGCGCTCGGGCGCCGTCGAGGTGTCCCGGCTCCTCAGCGCCATGGTGGTCGGGGTGTTCATCCTGCACGCCGCCGGGGTGATCAGCGGGGAGAGGGATGACCTCACCGCCCTGTCCCTGCAACGGGCCGGGGAGGCGGCCAACATCCTCCGGCCCCCAGATTAAGGGGTGGGGCCCGTCTGCTCGCCGGCGAACGCTCCTCCCGGCAGCTGCTCCAGGTCCGGGATCCTCACGAGCTTGTCGGCGTCCACCTGTGGTCGATCGAGTGCGAACAGGCGTCGCACGGGCCACCCGGCCAGCGTGTGCATCTCGCTCCCGAGATCGGGCTCCCGGGCCACCCACTCGTCGATCCCGGCCGCCCAGTCGATGCCACCCGGATCCCACGTCCCATAGAGCTTGGCTTCGGTCAGGCAGAGCGGGACGAACTGGCCGCTGAGCACGAGCTCCCAGACGGCCAGCGCGGATCCGGGGTTGTGCGGCGTCGAGATGTCGTCGAACGCGACGATCCCGCCGGGGCGGAGGAGCAGCCGGGCAGTCGACGCGTCCTGGCGGACGACGTCGTACTTGTCGCCGCCGTCCACGTGCACCATCGGGCACGTGCCGCCCAGTCGCTCGGTGGGGATCGCCTCCCAGGCCCCGACGATGATCTCCGGCAGGTCCGCGTGGAAGCGCAGGTACTGCCGGACGAACGCCCTCTCCGTCAGCTCGGAGTACCAGTGGTGGTACACCGGGAAGCTCTCCGGGTCGATGAGGTCGGCGTGCTCGAACACGTCGCACACGGTGAGACGTTCGCCCGGGACGCGAGCCAGGTGCCCGAGGAAGATGGCGCTCTTGCCGAAGTAGGCGCCGATCTCGAAGAGGTCACCGCCGACGCCGTGGCGGCCCTGGAGCCGGTCGAGCTCGACGAGCACGCGGAAGTCGAGGCGGGAGAACCACCCCGGCACCGTGTCCAGGGCGAGAAAATGGGCCCGCACGGCGGGGGGCATCCCCCTCGTGGGGTCGTTGATGTCGTCGGCGGTCGTCCGCGTCGATCGGGAGCACCCAGTCGGCCCCCTGCAACGTGGCCAGCCGGGCCATCCGCGTCACCCGTTCCGGCTGGTACATGGGCCCCACCCCGCTCGAAAGCTGAAGAGGCATGTCCTCGGCAAGGTCCGCCAGCAGCTCCAGGGTCCTGTCCGTGGAGCCGTTGTCGATCACGATCGCCTCGTCGATCACCGTTGCGAAGTGGTGTCGGAGGTTGGCCTCGATGATGTCCGCCTCGTTGCGCAGGAGGTACAGCCCCACGACTTTCACGGAGCGAGTGTAGGACACCCGTTCCGGAGCGCGGGCTTGCGATCGCGTGGCCATTGCGTGCCGCCTGCCGGCTCTTGGCGACGCGTCCAGCAGTACGTCGAAGACGCCGTCGCTACAGTGAGCCGATGACCTCCACGCCGGAATTCGGTCCGGGGATGCTCGGCCCCGCGGCCCGCCCTGATGATCAAGAGCTGTGGGACCCGGCGCATCAGCTGATGGACCCGTCACTGCGGCGCGAGCTGCAGGACCGTCGGGTGCGCCACCTCGTGCGGCGCGCGCTCGAGACCCCGGTGCCACTGTTCGCCGCCAAGCTGGCCGAGGCCGGCATCACGGCCGCGGACGACGTGAAGGGCGTCGACGACCTGGCCCGGATCCCGGCGACGGTGAAGCAGGACCTGCGCGACTCCGAGGCCGAGGCGCCGCCATGGGGCCGCTATCGCTTCACCGACCCTCGGCACGCGGTGCGCCTGGGCACGTCGACCGGGACGACGGGGCAGCCGACGATCACGGTGTGGACGCGCAAGGACATCTGGATCGAGTACGAGTCGGGAGCGCGCAACTGGTGGCGGATGGGGCACCGGCCCGGCCAGATCATCACGCACGCCCATCCGGCCTATCTCTATGGCGGCGGCACCATGCTGCAGCAGTGCTACGAGTACTTCGGGATGCTCTCGGTCTGGGTGCCGCCCCCCGACACCGACGAGCTGGCCGAGCAGGCGGTGCGCTTCTGGACCCGCGTCCGGCCCGACCACCCGTTCATGGGGTTCGCCACCGGCCGCTTCGTGGAGGTGGCGACGAAGCTCGGGATCTCGCTGGAGGAGGCCGGGCTGACGGGCCTCAAGGCGCCGATCGGCTTCGGGCTCGGGCGGGGCGGTATGCCGCTCATGACGGCGGGTGCCGAGTGCTACTCGTTCGTCGGCGGCCCCTGCGGCGTCTCCCCCGGCGCCCATCTGCACGAGGACTGGGCGGTCGTCCAGGCCGTCGACCCCTCGACCGGGCTCGAAGTGCCCGACGGGGAGTGGGGGAACCTGACCGTGACGACCCTCGACCGCGACAACGGGTTGTTGCGGTACGACCTGGAGGAGGCGTGCGCCATCCTCCGCTCGCCGTGCCCGTGCGGCGAGACCTCCGCGCGTGGACTGTGGGGCGGGCGGTTCAAGGACCTCCTGTCGTGCCAGGGGACCCGTTTCCAGCTGGCCGAGGTCGAGGGCGTCCTGCGTGGGGTGCAGGCGATGCGCGAGCCGTCACTCGAATACCAGATCGTGCGGCCTGACGGCGGCGACGGGGACCTCGTGGTGAAGGTCGAGGTGGCGTCCGCGGACACCGCTGTGCGTGAGGGTGCGCGTGCCGCCGCGGTCTCGGGCCTACGCGAGACGTTGGGCGTGCGCGCGCTGGTGGAGATCCTCGACCGGGACACCATCCCCCGTGCGGGGTACAAGGCGACACGGGTGATCGACCCCGCCTGACCCTCCGTCCCGCTTGGGTCGGTGCGCTGGCTGCGCTCACTGCGCTCGCTCTATCCCGTGCGTTCCATGGTCTCCTCCTCGTCGATGCAGCCGCACGAAAGCGCCTGGCCTTCGCACGCGGGACACTGCTCGATGTCGCAGCCGTGATGGTGAACACCGCCCCGGGCAACATTGCAGTCACCGCAGCGGGCGCTCCGGTCCCAGAACTCATAGCCCGTCTCGTCGCCCCAACGGACGGGGTCCAAGGCGACACCACCGATGCGCAGAGGCTCCTCGGTACAGCTCGTGCCGTCCATCATCTCCTTGTTGCAGAACATGCATATCGCCACTGCAAGCATCCTTCACTCTCGTCGTAGGGAGAACGGTCGTCGAGGTGTCGACGATGTCGCGAACCGTCTCCCCGTGTGCCGACTGTGAGGTGTCACGCCGGACGATTCATGTCACAACCATTTGCTTCGATGGCGTCATGGGAACCGATGCGCTCGCACTAGCCATCGACGAGTTGGTCGCCGAGGGAGCGTCGTTGTACGGCGACGCCGAGGCCGTCCCGCGCCTGATCCGCGAGCTCTCCCGGCTCGAGTCCTTCACGACGTCCGCCGTGGCACAGTTCGACACTTCGGGTGATTGGGCCCATGACGGTGCGAAGAACGCTGCGGCGTGGATCGCCACGGTGTGCCGGATGCCGCGGACGATGGCGGGGCGCTTCGTCCGACGGGGCCGGAACCTCCGCCGTCTCCCTTTGGTGGCCGAGGCGTGGGAGGAGGGATCCATCGCCGCGCCCCACGTCGACCTGATGATCGGTCTTGTCCGCGAGTCGACCGAGAAGGCGCTCGCCCGCGATGAGGCGATGCTGGTCTCCCAGGCCAAGGGGCTGCGCTTCAAGCACTTCGCCCAGACGGTGGCCTACTGGGACCAGCTGGCCGACCCCGACGGCACCGAAGAGGCGGCAGAGGCAAGGCGGGCCCGGCGTGACGTCTATCTCGAGGCGTCCATCGACGGGATGTATCTCGGCAAGATGACCCTCGACCCGATATCGGGGTCGATCGTCTCGAGGGAGCTCGAGCGGATTGAGCACGAGATGTTCGTCGCCGATTGGGCCAAGGCCAGGGAGGAGACCGGCACCAAACCCAAGGTCACCGATCTGACCCGCACCCCCGCCCAGCGTCGGGCCGACGCTCTCGTCGAGATGGCAGCCCGATCCGCGCTCGTCGGGACGGACGCCCCGCGCCCGGCTCCCCTCTTCTCCGTCCTCGTGGACTGGCCGACGCTGTCGGGCCGGGTCTGCGAGCTGGCCGAGGGGATCGTCCTGGCGCCGGGCGACCTCGTCGATTGGCTCAGCTCGGCCGACCTCGAGCGCGCCGTCATGGGGCCCAAGGGCCGTATCGAGGTCGGGACGACCCGGCGGCTCTTCAGCGGCGCGACCCGGCGGGCGGTGGAATTACGCGACCGTGAATGCCGGCATCCCTTCTGCGAGGTCACGGGCTGTCGGTGCCAGGCCGACCACATCGCGCCGTGGTCCGAAGGGGGCGCCACAAACCAGGAGAACGGTCGGTTGCTCTGTGGCTTTCACAACCGCCTACGGAACCAGCGGCCACCACCCCAGCGGGAGTAGGGCGGGCCCGCTCGCTGTGCATCGAGGGCGCAGAGCGAACGGTTCGAGACATCGAGCGCCGGACGGCGACGCGCAGCGCTCGAGGAGACACCGATGAAAAAGGACCACCGGGCCTTCGTCGCGCCCGGAAGTCGGTGCCCAGCTCAGGGCGAGGGCGATACCGAGGGTGAGGGCGGGGGCTCCGCTCAGTCGCTGTAGTGGGCGTCGGCGTCCGCCAGACGCTCGGCCAGCCGGGCCAGCATCTTCACGCCGATGCCCGGCGTCGTCATCAGCATCGCCCGGAACTCCCGGGCGTCGAAGACCAGCAGCTCCATGTCCGTCTCGGTGACGACGTCGGCCGTGCGGACGCCTCCGTACAGGAGTGCGAGCTCTCCGAAGTAGCCGCCCTTGGTGAATTGCGCGACCTGGCGCTTCCCGATGCGGCAGGAGGCCACCCCGGACAACACGAGGAAGAACTCACGGCCCGACATGCCCTGGGCGATCAGGAGCTCACCCTTCTCGACGGTGATCGGCGTGCCGAGTTGGGCGATGGAGCGGAGCTCACTGTGTGAGCAGTTGGAAAAGAGCGGGACGGCACCGAGAAGCTCGATCTGCTGCTTGGGGATCCGAGCGCGCATACGACCACCCTTGTCCGGCTTGAACTGCTTGGGTACGCCAGCCGGAGCGTACCTCCCCCAACCCCCGTGTGCCGGATCCGTCTTCTGGTGGCGGCGCTGGGGCGTCACTTGCCGGCCCGCAGCTGCTCGCGCAGCACGAACTTCTGCACCTTGCCCGACGCCGTCCGGGGCAGGTCGTCCACGACCCGCAGCTCCTCCGGCCACTTCTGCCGGGCCAAGCCGGCCGCCGCCAGGTGCGACCGCACGGCCTCGAGATCCGGCGCCTCGCTCCCGGGCTGCATCCGGAAGAAGGCACACCCGTGCTCCCCCAGGCGCTCGTCGGGGGCCGCCACGAGGGCCACCTCCGCCACGCCCTTCATGTGGGCCAGCAGCTGCTCCACCTCCGCGGCGCTGACGTTCTCGCCGCCGCGGATGATGATGTCCTTCACCCGGTCGGTGATCGTCAGGTAGCCCTCCGGGTCGAGGACGCCGACGTCACCGGTGCGGAACCACCCGTCCTCGTCGACGGCGGCGTCCGTCAGGGCCGGGTCCGTGTAGCCGGCGAAGCGGTCGGGCCCGCGGGTGAGGATCTCGCCCGGCTGGCCCACCTCGACGTCGTGACCCTCCTCGTCGACGGTCCGCACCTCGACCCACTCGAGCGGGCACCCGTCGGTGTGGATGCGCTTCTCCCTCGGGTCGGAGTGCTGGGACCCCGTCACGGAGGGATGCTCGGTGCAGCCGTACGATCGCACGAGCGAGATACCCAACTCGTCCGCCCGCTCCGACACCGCGTTGGGGATCGGCGAGCCACCGAGGCCGATGTAGCGCATGAGCTCGACGTGCTCGGGTCCGAACCCGGGGCAGTCCAGCAGACTCGTGAAGAAGTAGGTCGAGCCGCTCCCGGCGGCGATCTGCTCCTCCACCATCGCGTTGAGCACCGTCGGCGGGTCCCACCCGTCGATCAGGTAGAGGGGGCGGCCGATCACGAGCGGGCACATCAAGCCGCCCAGCATCCCGATGGCGTGCCCGACGGGGGCGCCGGTGAGGCTGGGCCGGTCGCGCTCGGACTGGTGGCCCGAGAGCTGGCGCACCTCGCACCCGATCGTCCGGTGCGTGTGCACCACGCCCTTGGGGTCCGCCGTCGTCCCCGACGTGTACGCGATCAGCGCCGCGCCGTCCGGATCAACGGCCACCGGGCCGTCGATCGGCTCGGCCTTGCGCAGTTCGTCGAACGGGATGTCGTCGGAGGTGGAGCCACCGGAGGCGGAGGCGGAGGCAACGGAGGCGGAGGCGGAGGCACCGGCGGCCTCCCCCACCACGATCACCCGCTCCAGGTCCGCCAGCCCGTCACGGATCGTGGCCAGCTCCGCCAGGAAGTCGCGCTGGCCGATGCGGGACACGATGATGAGCGCCCGGGCCCGGCTCTGGCGGAGGATGAAGCCGACCTCCTTGGGCCCGTAGAAGTGCACGATGGGGACGAGTGTCACGCCGAGCATGGCGCAGGCGTAGAAGGTGATGGCCGCCTCCACCCAGTTGGGCAGCTGGAAGGCGACGACATCGCCCGGGCCGAGCCCGAGGGCCCGCAGGCCGCCGGCCACTCTGAGCGCCTCCTCGTAGACCTCGCCGACGGTCCCGACGTAGGGGTGGGTGGGTGACCAGATGCGGAAGCGCCGTGTCGGGTCCTTCAGCAGCGAGTCGCTCAGGAACTGCCCGAGGGAGCGGTCGTCCCACGCGCCCTCGGCCCGGTAGCGCTCGGCCAGGGGACCCTGCACCGGGCGGAGCTCGAACTGCATCAGGCCGACTCGACGAAGAGTGCAGCCAGACGGTGGCGCTGCGCACCGGCGCCGCCGGAGAGGATCTCGTTCTGCTTCACCCGCTTGAAGAGGAAGTGGGCGTCGTTCGCCCACGTGAAGCCGACCCCACCGTGCAGCTGGATGTCGTCCCCCGTCACCCGCACGCCGGCGTCGGCGGCGTAGCTGGACGCCATGGCGGCGGACTGGGCGCGCTCGGGCGACTCGGTGTCCGATGCCCAGGCGGCAAACTGGAAACCGGCGCGGGCCATCTCGACCTGCTGGAACATCTCGACCAGCCGGTGACGCACGGTCTGGTACGTCGCGACCGGCTTGTCGAAGACGATCCGCTCCGACGTGTAGGAGATCGCCTCGGACAGCGCCCGGTCGGCGGCGCCCACCGTCTCGGCCGCCAGGCCGACCGCGATGTCGTCCTGCGCGCGCTGCCACAGGCCCAGCTGGTTCCCCGGGGGCCCCAGCGGCGTGACCGGCGTGTCCTCGAGCTCGA
>JBEKVF010000009.1:0-15153 GCA_049514295.1 Acidimicrobiales bacterium | reverse complement strand
TTGACCAATGGCGATGGGGACAGTGGCACCCTGACCAAAACCCGCCGACCCAAGCCGGTCGACGTCCGGGCCATGCGGAGAGTCCCGACTCATCCCCCGGGGAGTGAGGTGCCGTCCCCTGCCCCATGCGCACCTTCGGGCCAGGGCTACGTCGATCCAATGGCCTGGCCGATCGGGACCACCCCGAAGATCAGGAAGAGGACCGACATGACCGCTGCATTGTTCTGATCGAGCCACGCTTTCCATCCGTCCAGAACCTCGTGCGATCTATCTCCGAGGAGGAGTGTGGCCAGGATCGGTGCCGCCACGCCCAGTACGGCGACCGAACCTGCCGGTCACCAGTGTCGCTGCCGAGGACGCGGGTGACCACTTCAGCTTTCTCTTCCCCTCCGTCGCGCTCGACAATCCGACGTCGAGCGGTCTGACCCAGGACCGCCTGGGGTGGAACCCGGAGGGGCCCCCACCGATCGCGGACATCGATAACGGCTCTTACTTCGACGTGTGAGAGCACGTGTCGTGTCCCTCGAGCGTAGGGATCTCACATTTTGAGCTATCCGAAATCCGAGACACCCCATAACGCTGCTGGACTGGGGGGAAGCTCAACGAATCCGACGGCCTCGGTGCTATCTCACTTCCGGGCCGTCAATGGCTCGTTACGCGCCCTTTGCGTCTCGACGATCGAGGAACTTTCGGTGTTCCTCGAGAATCCGCTCGTGCGACGCGCCCCCGGTAGGCACCCCTGGGTGGTGGTGTCGACACAAGATGTACGGAGTGCCTTCCAGTGCGTGATGCCCGATCCTCCAACACCCCTTGGTATGACAATTGACCTTACGGACACCGGTGTACACCCCGATGCCGACTGCACTCACGAGAGTCGCCTCGCCGATGTCGGACCCGATGCCCGACCAGAAGTTGTAGTACCGGTCGGGCCCTCCGTTGAGGATACCGGTGTGTAGCGCCAGCCAGTGTCGCACCGTGGCGAAATATGCGATGAGAAGAGCTACTCCGACGGCGAGAAGGATGGCCAAGAAGCCGAGCACCACCTTCCTCACTGCGATTCCGGTGCCCAATCCGGGATCGAGCGCCGGTCCATCGCCCGCTCCACTCTGGGTCGTTGGGACTGTGAGTGATGCCTCTGCCTGGGTGGTCACCTGAGGATCCGCCATCACTGCGAGTCTACGAGGCGAGTCGTCTCGCGTGGAGTGCTGAGGCTAGGAGGAGAGGTCGATGGGCCCTCGGGACACTCGCCGGTCGGGATCGCCGCTGCGTGCCCCCGTATAACGCCGGAACGGTGAGCAGCCCGTCAGCAGTACTCCCGCCCGGTAAAACTAGTGTCTGCTCGGCCCACGAAGGGCCGGACGGTCGATGACCGCCGATGGTACGAGCAGGCTCATGCCCAAGGCTCCCGTCGCTAAACGAGAGGAGTCACCACGGCTGAGACCGCCAAAGGTCACAAAATTGTGAGGGTCAAGGGATACACGGAACGAGAGTTCCCACGCACGATCGCTCAACGCCAGACACGTCAAGCGGTCGAAAGCCATCACCTACACGTCGCCCGACACGCGGAACCCGTCGCAAGTCCTCGAGATAAGACGCCTGTCCTAACGCCGGTTCGGGGCACAAACAGGGAAACAGTCTCCAGTCGGGGTTTGTGGTCGTCCCGCCGCTCATCGGAACCAACCACATCCCATATCCGAGGTGCCACATAACAGCACCTTCGGGCTAGGCATTCATGCCCTCAATCCGCCGGATCGCTGACAAGAATGGACCGCCTCGGTGCGCTTCAGCTCTTCTCCGGGACTTTTCGGCCTTCCTTGTCCGCCTCGCCCAGAGCGTCCCGACTCCCCTTTACGATCTTCTCCGCAAGCTGGGTCGACGCACTGACAAGCTCCTCACTCATCTTGAACGCCGAATCGATGATCCGCTGGCGCGGTCCATTGTCTGCACTCACATCGGGAAAAACGCCATTTACGGCGTCAAGGAACTTCCGCACCGATTCAAGCGCCGTGTTGCCGGCATCATGAAGCGACTCGATGATCCGATCAGCGCTGCCGGACGCAGGCTCTGTGTTGGTCATAGGGTTCTCCATCTCTTGGGCCTCGATTCGCCAGTGTGTGGCTACTCCCATTCTCTACACATGGACAAGACGCGAAGTAGAGGCCTTCGGCACGTTCCCATCGCACAGTGGTGCCCCCGATCGCCGGCTCGGAGCGAGACGTGTCAACTCCGCCCGTCTCGTGGTGCGGTCGCGAAGCGAGTTGCTGGGATTCAGGTCCCCGGTGCTCGGTATGTCGTCTCCTTCTTGACGGCAGCGTCCATCTCGGCTCCCGTGAGAAGAACGACCGTCCGGGAAGTCGCCCCGCCGCCAGCGCTCACGGCGAGCGCCGCCGCCGCCGCTGAGACGTAAGTCGGGCATGTCGACGATGACGAAGACATCGGTGGCACCGAAGCCGAAATAGAAGGATTCGACCTTCCCGCCAAGGCCCTCGATCAGAGCCGATGCGGCAGCCACCCGGGCCGAACCGCCCTCGCTCTTGAGACCTCTCACTCCCTCGAGGGTGTATTCCACTTCGAGCAGGTATTTCGACATGAGGCCTCCTTGTGAAGCTTGGGACCCCAACCTATCCAGGAAACCTCTGACTCGAAGGTGGTGCCCCAGTACCGGGGGCCGGCAAGATGGGCGGGGCAAGGCCGGTACCCGGACCCGGTGACGACATTCTGTAGGGACGCCCGGGGAGTATTGAGGGTCGTTCTGCCGGAACGTTAGGGTCGAGGCCATGAACTTCTGGGTCACATACCCGCTGACGACGCATCCGTACAATCCCGAATTCGTCACCAAGGCGGGGCTCACTCGATTCTGCGCTGCCGCCGAAGCCGCCGGGTTCGGCGGTATCGGGTTCACGGACCACCCGGCCCCTACGGAGCGATGGTTGAAGGCCGGAGGGCACGATGCCCTCGACCCCTTCGCCGCGCTTGCGTTCTGTGCCGCGGTGACCGACACCATGCGCCTGATCCCCAACATCGTGGTGCTGCCGTACCGCAATCCGTTCCTGGTGGCCAAGGCGGTGGCGACCATCGACGCACTCTCCGGGGGCCGGTTCACGCTGTCCGTGGCCACCGGCTATCTGCGCGGTGAGTACCAGGCGCTGGGAGTCGACTTCGATCAGCGCAATGCGCTCTTCGACGAGGCCATTGAGGTCATCCTGGGCATCTGGAACGAGAACGACTTCGTCCACGAGGGTTCGACGTTCAACGCCAAGGGTCAGACCGCCAACCCAAAGCCCGATCCACATCCACCGATCTGGATCGGCGGCAACAGCCGGCAGTCCCGCCGACGGGTTGCCCGCTACGGCAACGGATGGAACCCCTTCCCCGCTCCGAGGGTCCTGTCGCAGACGACCAAGACACTGCCTCTCGAGACGGTGGACGACCTTCGAATGATGCTGGACGAGCTGTGGCAGTACGTCGACGAGGCCGGGCGGGACCGGGCCGACATCGACGTGTCGTTCGGCTCCAACGAGGGCGGGGACCCCGGGAGCGACCGCTTCAACGCTGACGCCCAGTTGGCGGCGCTGGAGGAGTTGGCCCAGCTCGGGGTCACCTGGTCGGGAGTCGGCGTGCCGGGCGACTCACTCGATCATGCCGTCGAGGCGCTCGAGCGCTTCGGCAAATCGGTGATCCGCTGACCCGCGACCGGGGTCAGTGACGCTTGCGCCTGTCGTGCCGTGACTGCGCCCTCTGCATCTTGCGATTGCGACGCGACGGGCTGCTGGACGAGTGGTTCGACGCGTGCCTCGACGAGCCGCCGTGGGTGGCCGGCTCTTCCTCGTATTCGAGGGTCCTTCGGCGTCGCGTCACGGTCGAGACGAACGCGAAGATGAGGACGAAGGCGAGAAGGCTGAAGATCAGAACGTAGAACATGGCCCATTAGAGCATGGAGGCTCAGGCCGGCGGAGTCCTCGGACCGGGACCGGCCGGGCTTTCTGCGCCCTTGGCCATCATGCGCCGCCACGCCGGGTCGACCAGCGGCGCCTCGGCGCCGCCGTCGGCGTTGCCCGACACGATGCCGAGCATCTGGCCCGGCAGCACCTCAATGAAGATCCCGTCGGCCTCGGCCGTGAGCTCGCCCCGGTGGTAGATGCCGCCCCAGGTGTAGATCTTGCGGCCCTCGCGGCCGGTGTAGCGCGCCAGCAGGTCCAGGGGCGCCAGCAGCGGCGTCGGCTGGTTGTAGCGCACCTTCAGCGTGCCCGTCATGCCGGCCTGTCCCACGACGATGTTGGCCAGCCCGAGCAGCTCGTCGAAGAGCTCCGCGATCGCGCCGCCGTGCACGCACGTCGGCGGCCCCTCGTACTGGACGCCGAAGGTGACTCTGCCCCTGATTTCGCGCAGGCCGCCCTCGCCCACCACGGCCCACACGTCGACCGGCGGCGCGATGGGGTTGGCGAAGCCGACCATCGGGCTGGTGGGGAAGTGGTCCTGGGGATTCCCGATCGGGAACGGTTGGGGACGAGACCGCTTCTCCCCCGGCGCCGCCGACTCCAGGCGGTCGGCCAGGGCGGCCAATTCCTCGGCAGCGTCGGAGAGGTCCCCTTCGTTGATCGGCTGGCCGACGATCACCGCGCTGATGCGGCGCATCGCCGCCGCCACGCGGTTCAGCGGCTCGTCGCCCGTCGACGTGGCCGCGCCGTCGACGCCCGGGAACCCTTCCCCGGGGCCGATCCTGCCCCCGGCGTCGCTCACGTACGGGTGTAGTTGGGCGGGCGCTTCTCGGCGAAGGCCTTCTGCCCTTCGGCGGCGTCGTTCGATGAGAACACGGGCCAGCCGATCTCGAGCTCGCGGGCCAGTCCGTCGACCTCGGACATGCCCTCGGTCTCGCGCACGCTCCGCTTGATCGCCTCCACCGCCAACGGCCCGTTCGCCCCGATCACGGCGGCGATCTCGAGCGCCTTCTCCAGCGCCGTCCCCGCGGGCACGACGTGGCCGATCAACCCGATGCGCAGGGCCTCGTCCGCCGGCACCTCACGCGCCGTGAGGAGGAGCTCCATGGCGAGGGTGTAGGGGATCTGGCGGCGCAGCCGCACCGTCGAGCCGCCGAGGGGGAACAGGCCGCGCTTGGCCTCGAAGACCCCGAAGACGGCGGTCTCCCCCGCCACCCGGATGTCGGTGGCCTGCAGGATCTCGGTCCCGCCGGCGACGGCCCACCCCTCCACGGCGGCGATCAGGGGCTTGCGCAGGTCGTAGTGACGCAGGAGCGCCTTCCAGTGCAGGTCGGGGTCCTCCTGCATGCGGTGCTGGTACTTCTCGGCGTCGCTGCCGCCCATCGCTTTGAGGTCCATGCCGGCGCAGAACGTCCCGCCGGCGCCGGTGAGGATGGCGCAGCGGATGTCGTCGTTGCCGTCGATCTCGTCCCAAGCGTCCTTCATGCCGACCAGCATGGGGAGGCTCAGCGCGTTCTTCGCCTCGGGCCGGTTCATCGTCACGATGGCCGTCGCACCGTCGCGTTGGAAGGTCAAGTGCTCAGTCGAAACCACGGTCCCCTCCAGAGGTAGGCGCCGAAATCGGATTGGATGGTGAGGCGGAAGTGCCTAGAGCCGCTCGATGATGGTGCCGGTCGCCAGCGCGCCGCCGCAGCACATCGACACGAGGCCGTAGGTGGCGTCGCGCCGCTCGAGCTCGTGCAGAATCGTGGTGATCAACCGGCTCCCCGTCGCCCCGACCGGGTGGCCGATGGCGATGGCCCCGCCGTTGACGTTCACCTTGTCCATGTCGGCGTCGTGCTCCTTGGCCCAGCTCATGACGACCGACGCGAAGGCCTCGTTGACCTCGAACAGGTCGATGTCCTTCATGGTCATGCCGGCCTTGGCCAGCACCTTGGTCGTCGCCGCGATGGGGCCGTCGAGGTGGTAGTAGGGGTCGGAGCCCACGAGCACCTGGGCCACCACACGGGCCCGGGGCTTGAAGCCCTCGGCCTTGGCGCGGTCCTCCGACATCCACAGCACGGCGGCCGCGCCGTCGGAGATCTGCGAGGAGTTGCCCGCCGTGTGCATGCCGTCGGGCAGCACCGGCTTCAGCTTGGCCAACCCCTCGGCGGTGGTGTCGCGGGGCCCCTGGTCCTTCGACACCACGATCTTCTCGCCGGTGTGCTCGCCGCGCGGGCCTTCCTCGCCGACGATCGGCGCCTCGATGGAGACGATCTCGCGGGCGAACCGGTCCTCGGCCACCGCCACCGCCGCCTTCTTCTGCGACTCGAGGCCGAGCCAGTCGACGTCCTCGCGGGTGATGCCGTACTTCTTGGCGATCCGCTCCGCCGCGGTGAACTGGTCGGGCATGTCGTAGGGCAGGTCGGAGGGGATGGCGCGCCCGACGCCGGCGGCAGCGTTGGCGCCCAGCGGCACCCGGCTCATCACCTCGACGCCGCAGCCGATGGCGGTGTCGACGGCGCCGGCGGCGATCAGGTTGTTCACGAAGTGGTTGGCCTGCTGCGACGACCCGCACTGGCAGTCGACCGTCGTGGCCGCGACCTCGTAGGGCATGCCGCTCAGCAGCCAGGCGGTGCGGGTCACGTTGAACCCCTGCTCGCCGGCCTGGGTCACGCACCCCCCGACCACCTGCTCGACGGACGCCGGGTCGATGCCCGCCCGCTTGACGACTTCCACCTGCACCGCGCCGAGGACGTCCGGGGAGCGGAGGCCCGAGAGCCACCCGTTGCGCTTCCCGATAGGGGTGCGGACCGCCTCGATGATTACCGGCTGCGCCATGACGGACACTCCTCCTGCTGCCACTCCCGGCCCTCGGCCGGCTGCCCTCGTTGGGCGAAATATAGAACCTGTTCTAACTTATCATCGGCCCCCAGCAGTCTGCCCGGGCCTGGTCGCCGGGCGCCAACGCCGCCCGCCGGGCCGCGCCGCGCTAGTGGTGCTTGAGCAGCTCCCGGGCGATGACCACCTTCTGCACCTGGTTGGTGCCCTCGTAAATCTGCGTCACCTTGGCGTCGCGCAGGAACCGCTCGACCGGGAAGTCCTTGGTGTAGCCGTAGCCACCGAGGAGCTGCACGGCGTCGATCGTGATCGACATGGAGGCGTCGGAGGCAAAGGCCTTGGCCATGGCGCCGAAGCTCGTGAGCTCGCCGCCCGGGTCGTCGTCGACCATGGCACAGGCGCGGTAGACGAGGGCGCGGGCGGCCTCGTTGCGCATCGCCATCTCGGCCAGCATGAAGCGCAGCCCCTGCAGGTCGGCGATGGGACCGCCGAAGGCGTGTCGCTGCTTCATGTAGGCGGCCGAGTAGTCGATGGCCCCCTGCGCGATGCCGACCGCCTGCGCGCCGATGGTCGGGCGGCTGCGATCCAGCGTATGCATGGCGACGGTGAAGCCCTGCCCCTCCTCGCCGATACGGTGCGATGCCGGGACGCGCACCTCGTCCAGGACCACTTCACCCGTCGGGCTGCCCCGCATCCCGAGCTTGTCCTCGTGCTTGGCAATGCGGATCCCCCAATCCTTCTCCACCAGGAAGCACGAGATGCCGCGCCCTCCGGCGTCCGGGTCCGTCTTGGCGAAGACGATGTAGACGTCGGAGATCCCGGCATTGGTGATCCAGTACTTCGAGCCGGTCAGGACGTAGTCGTCACCGTCGCGCACCGCCCGCGTGCGCATGGAGGCCACGTCACTCCCGGCGTCGGCCTCGGACAAGCAGTAGCTGGCCTGGATCTCGCCCGAGGCCACCCGCGGCACGTACTCCCTCTTGAGCTCCTCGCTGCCCCAATTCATGACCGGGAGCATCCCGAGCTTGGAGATCAGGATGGTCAGCGACGTCGACGCGCAGACGCGGGACAGCTCCTCGACGGCGATGGCCTGGGTGACCATGTCGGCCCCCGCGCCCCCGTAGGCCTCGGGGATGCCGAGGGCCGGCAGCTCCATCTCCTTGCAGGCCTCGAACGACTTCCACGGAAACTCGGCATTGCGGTCGACCTCGGCGGCATGGGGCGCCACCTTCTCCTCGCAGAACGTGCGGAGGGTCTCGCGGAAGTCCCGTTGGACGTCGGTCAGGGCGAAGTTCGATGCGCTCACGCGCCCATTCTCGCAGAGCGGACCCAACGCCCGTTCACCCTGTTCAGTACCGGGACAGGTGGCGGATCAGAAGATCGGAGAGCTCGACCGGCGCCATCTCGGGGATCCAGTGCGACACGTTCTCCAGGACCTCGAACGTGTAGGGGCCGCTCACCCGCTCGGCGGTCTCCTCCGCCGCCCTCCGAGCGAACGCCCCGTCGCCCGTGGACCAGACGTAGAGCGTCGGGACCGTCACCGGCTCCAGGTCGACCAGCACGGCGCGGTCCATGGCCCGGTACCAATTCAGCGCCGCGGTCATGGCGCCGGGCTCGGTCAACGCCGCCACGTAGACGTGGGCGTCCTCGTCGTCGAGACCCGTCTCGGCCAGGAGGGTGGCCAGCCCGCTGCCCGAGCCGTCGGCACCGAGGAGCAGCCGCTCGGGGACCTCGGGCGTGCGGAACGAATCCGTCGCCTCCCCGTGAGCGGCCTGGTCCGGGTCGCCCCCGAGAAGCGCGTGCTGCAGGGCGAGCGGATGGGGGGTCGACACGACGCTCAGCGAGCGGATTCTCGCGGAATGGTGCGACGCCACGAGCCAGGCCAGCATGCCGCCCCAGTCGTGTCCCACGAGGTCGAAGGTCTCCATCTCCATGGAGTCGGCGAGGGCGAGGACGTCACCCACGAGGTGCTCGGTCGCGTAGTCACCCACCTCCGCCGGGCGGGCGCCGCAGCAGTAGCCGCGCAGGTCGGGAGCGACGGCTCGGTATCCCTCCCGCCCCAGCGCCCACAGCTCGTCCCGCCAGGCCCAGGACGTCTGGGGGAACCCGTGCAGCAGGAGGACCCGCCGGCCCTCGTGCGGGCCGGCCGCCCTTCCGGTGAAGGTCAGGCCGCCGGCCTCTATCTCGAGCCGGTCGATGGCCCCCGTTGCGTCCACCACAGTGAGGGCCCGCCGCGCTATGCCGCGGTGGCACCGCCCCGGACGTGGGCCTCCTCGGGGCTGAGCCGGAGGATCTCCTCGGGAATGGAGTCGACGAGTCGCCGTTGCGCGACGTAGTCGTGGGAGATGGAGGAGAACAGAGCGCGCCGGGTCTCCCTCAGCTCGGGCGGCGCGTCCTCGAGGAACCCCCACAGGTCAAGCGCGAACCGGACGTCGTAGATGGAGGGGGCACGCCCGAACAGGGCCGCCCGCTTGGCCCCGACGAGCGCCACGCCGAGGAGGACGTCGTGCTCCGACTCGCCCTCCCCCAGCTTGAGGCGGTGCTCGAAGCGCCTGGCCAACCGGAGCGCGAACCCCGAGTCGGGCCCCGGCGTACCGACGCTGCGCCCCCTGGCCACGGAGGGTGTGATGAGCTCCGCGGGACGCGACGTGGTCCACGATCCCGGGACGTGCAGGTGCCGGGCCGGCCGGACCTGGTCGGCCTCGGCGATGGGCACGAACGTGGGCTGCGTCATGCGCGGGAGGTTAGCCGAGGGTCTCCCCGGAACCCATTCCGGCGCCGTCCCCGAGCGGCTCGTCCGCCAACAGCCGCACGACCGGCAGAGAGATCGATGACGGCCGGGAGGCATCGTGGAAGACCTCCTGGTCCGCCGAGCGCATCGTGGTCGCCGTGGTAAGGGGCTCGCCGGTACCGGTGTTGCGGCAGAACAACGGGTGGGCCCCGCTGGAGACCTGGAGCCGGATGCGGTGGCCGGCGCGGAAGGTGTTGGCCGTCGGCCACATGGCGACGTGCAGCTTGAAGACGCCGTCCTCCTGCGTGTGCACCGACCCGGGCGTCAGCCGCACGATTCCGTCACTGAGGTTGAACGACCTACCCTTCTCCGACACGTCGCAGAGCCGCACGAAGAAGTCCGTGTGCTCGAGTGACGAGCGCAGGTACAGCTCCGCCGTCAGCGGCCCGATGACGGTGAGGTCCTCGGCCAGTACCGGACTGGTGTACGTCAGCACATCGTTGCGGTGCTCACGCCTGCGCTGGTCCTTCCGTCCCGCGGTGCGGACGTTGAGCGACGCACCGCCCACGGCCGGTGTCGGGTCGTGCGGGTTGTAGTGAAAGCGGTCGGGCGCGCTCTCCGCCGGTGGCTCGGTGCTCAGCGTGCCCCAGCGTCCGAGGTACCACCGCTGCGCCTCCCCCGCCGGCGGCCACAGCGAGAACTCCTGCCAGGTGCGCGAACCCATGACGAACAGACGTACCGGCGCCCGGGGCTCCCGGCCCGCCCGCTCACCGAGCTGCTCCTCGTACCACTCGGGCCCGTCGCGCACCGTCTCGCCGAAGAGGCCCGGGCTCGAGTGCGTCCACGGGCCGACGGTGATGCGGGCCGGCCGGCCCGCTCGTCGCAGCGCCTCGTAGTCGGCCACCTGGGCCGGCAGGAACAGGTCGTACCACCCGCCGACCAGGCTGGCCGGGGGCACCTTCTCGAGCCGCCGCCCGAAGTCGATGCCGTCCCACCACGGGTCCCCCGGGGTGCTGTGCTCAAGCCAGTCCTGGTAGGGGGGCGCGGTCTGCCCGATGGCCGCCACGTCACACTTCCCGAGGGGGAGGACGTCGGTGGCGGCCGCCAGGACCTTGGTGCCCCCCAGCTGGGTGCGCAGGACGGTGCGCCAACCGAGCTCCTGGTGCTGAAGCTGGTAGATCCAGGTCAGTGCCATCTCGAGCGCGAAGGATCCGCCCGGGTACACGATGGCGTCGCGGATGTTCGACGCGGTGATCTGCAGGCCCAGCGCCTTGACAAAGTCGGGCGCGTCCTGCGCGATGGCCCACTGCGTGATGCCGAGGTAGCTCCCGCCCCACATGACGAGACGGCCGTCGAACCACGGCTGGGCCGCCACCCACTCGAGGGTCGCGTGGCCGTCGGCCTGCTCGTTGCGGACGGGATCCCACTGCCCCTCCGAGCCGAACGTCCCACGGCAGCTCTGAATGACCGTCTGGTAGCCGCGCTCCGCGTACAGCCGGCCGAGCGGACCGATGATGCGCCGCCCGTACGGGGTGCGGATCAGCACCGTCGGCAGGTCACCCGACGTCGCCGTCGGGAACCAGCGGTCGGCCAGCAGGACGGCGCCGTCGGGCATCTTGGCCGCCAGGTCGCGTTCGACCGAGATGCTCTTCCTCCGCGCCGGCGGGAGGCCGACCAACGACGCTGCCATCCGACTCCACACGGTCATGTGCTCCCCCTGGTGACGCTGGGCTGCCGGGTTCCCCGCTAGGTCGCGTGGAGCAGCCCGAAGACGATCGAATCGTAGAGGGCCTGCCAGCTCGCCTCAATGATGTTCTCCGACACCCCGATCGTGGTCCAGGTGCGCTGCCCGTCGGTCGTGTCCACCAGGACCCGGGTGACCGCGCCGGTGCCCCGGCCCGTATCGAGGACGCGTACCCGGTAGTCGGTCAGGTGGATGTGGTCGAGAGCCGGGAACCTGGACCCGATGGCGGCCCGCAGCGCGCCGTCGAGGGCGTTGACCGGGCCGTTGCCCTCCGCCACGGCCACGATGCGCTCGGACCCCACGTGGACCTTGACCGTCGCCTCGGTCATCACGCCGGACATGGAGTCGGTGACGGACGGCGTCGCCTCGTCGGCGTCGGCCCTCTCGCCGTGGTCGGTGATGACGCGGAACGACTCCACCGTGAAGAAGTCCGACACCCACCCGGTCGCCCGGCGGAGCAGGAGCTCGAGGGAGCCGTCGGCCACCTCGAAGTGGTAGCCCTCGTGCTCCAGGTGCTTGAGCTCGTCCAGGACCCTTCCGATGACCTCGCCGTCGAGCTCGAGGCCGAGCTCGGCCGCCTTCATGGCCAGCGTCGAGCGGCCCGCCATCTCCGAGACCACCACGCGGGTCCCGTTGCCGACGAGGTTCGGCTCGACGTGTTCGTAGAGGTCGGCGCTGCGCGCCACCGCGCTGGCGTGCAGGCCGCCCTTGTGGGCGAACACCGAGTTCCCGACGTAGGGCTGCTGCGGGTTCGGCGCGATGTTGACCAGCTCGGCGATGTGGTGCGCGACGGGCGT
This sequence comes from Acidimicrobiales bacterium, assembly GCA_049514295.1. GTDB lineage: Bacteria > Actinomycetota > Acidimicrobiia > Acidimicrobiales > RAAP-2 > Bog-473. The sequence continues at coordinate 3,123 of JBEKVF010000009.1, read as the reverse complement.
CAGCCGCTCCAGGCGGTCGGCGGGGATGGTGCGGATGTTCAGCTTGAGCGACAGGTTGGGGATGGCGGCCGACAGGTCCGTGTTGCCCGCCCTCTCGCCGTAGCCGTTGATGCAGCCCTGCACCTGGGTCGCGCCCGCCTGCACGGCCACCAGGGAGTTGGCGACGGCGCACCCGGTGTCGTTGTGGCAGTGGATGCCCAGCTGCGCGCTGGTGCGGGCGCGTACGTCGGCCACGGCCTGGCCCACGTCGTCCGGCAGCGAGCCGCCGTTCGTGTCGCACAGCACGAGCGCCTCGGCACCGGCCTCCTCCGCGGCGGCCAGCACCGACAGCGCGAAGTCCGGATTGCGCCGGTAGCCGTCGAAGAAGTGCTCCGCGTCGAGGAACACGCGCAGGTCGTGCTCCCTCAGGTAGCGCACCGAGTCGGCCACCATGGCGACCGCCTCGTCGAGGGACGTGCGCAGCGCCTCGGCGACATGGCGGTCCCACGACTTGGCCACAATGCAAGCGACCGGCGCGCCGGCGTCCCTCAGGTTGGCGAGGACGGCGTCGTGCTCGGGCTTGACCCCGGCCCGCCGGGTGGAGCCGAAAGCCACCAGCGTCGCTGTGCCGAGCGTGAGCTCCTTCTTGGCCCGCTCGAAGAACTCGATGTCCTTTGGGTTCGCCCCGGGCCAGCCGCCCTCGATGTAGGTGACCCCGAGGTGGTCGAGCTGCTCGGCCACTCGGAGCTTGTCGTCGACCGTGAGCGACAGGCCCTCCTGCTGGCTGCCGTCCCGCAGGATCGTGTCGAAGATGTCGACCGACTCGGGCAGGTCCGGTACGTAGTAATCGTGCGCGTGGGCACTGTGGCCGTGCGCGTGGGTGTGACGCACGGCGCCGTGGGTGTGCGCGTCGGTGCCACCGCCGTCAGTCGACATGGTCCAGCCATTCCTTGTACTGGTCCACCTCGCCGCGCACGGTGGCGAAGTAGGTCTGCTGGATCTCCTTGGTGATCCGCCCCGGGTGCCCCGGGCCCACCGGACGGTCGTCGACGGCGCGGATGGGCACGACCTCGGCTGCGGTCCCGGTGAGGAAGGCCTCGTCGGCCAGGTAGAGGTCCGTGCGGATGATGTGCTCGTGGCGCACCTCGAACCCCAGGTCCCGCGCGATCGTCTCCACGGAGTCCTGCGTAATGCCCTCGAGCGCCCCGGCATCGGAGGCGGGGGGCGTGATGATGACGCCGTCACGCACGATGAAGATGTTCTCGCCGGTGCACTCGCTGACCCGGCCGTTGGGTGCGAGCAGGATGGCCTCGTCATAGCCGGCCTTGATCGCCTCGACCTTGGCCAGTGACGAGTTCACGTACATCCCGGTGCCCTTGGCTGCCGTCGGCACCGCGTTGGGGTCGTGGCGCTGCCACGAGCTGATCTTGCACGACACGCCGTTGGTGATGCCCTCGTCGCCCAGGTAGGTGCCCCAGGGCCAGGCGGCCACCGAGACGTTCACCGGGCAGGGCAGGGGGTTGAGGCCCATTTCGCCGTAACCGAGGTAGACGAGCGGCCGGATGTAGCAGCCGTCGTGCATCCCGTTCGCGCGCACCACGAGCCGTGTGGCCTCAATGATCTCGTCCACCGTGAAGGGGACGTCGATCATGAAGATCTTGGCCGAATCGAACAGCCGGCGGATGTGGTCGCCCAGCCGGAACACGGCGACGCCCCGGCTGGTCGGGTAGGCGCGGATGCCCTCGAAGACGCCGGAGCCGTAGTGCATGGTGTGGGTGAGCACGTGCACCCTGGCGTCGGCCCAGTCGACCAGCTCGCCGTCCATCCAGATCTTCTCGGTCGGGGTGATGGGCATTGCGGCTACAGCCTTTCTGCGATGGCGTCGCCCACGGCGGTCGTGGACAGCTGCTCGTTGGAGGTGGGGATGTCGGGGTTGGACATGGCGTCGGTCTGCTCGGCGACCGCCTTCACGATGCGGTTGGCGGCGTCGCTCTCGCCGAGGTGCTCGAGCATGAGCGCGGCCGAGTGGATGGCGGCCAGCGGGTTGGCGATGCCCTGGCCCGCGATGTCGTGCGCGGCGCCGTGCACGGGCTCGAAGAGCGACGGCCCGGTCCGGGCGGGGTTCAGGTTGGCCGAGGCCGCGAAGCCGATCCCGCCGCTGACAGCGCCGGCCAGGTCGGTCAGGATGTCGCCGAACAGGTTGTCGGTGACGATGACGTCGTAGCGCTTCGGGTTCTCCACCAGGTAGATGCAGGCGGCATCGACGTGGTTGTAGTCCCAGTCGATGTCGGGGTACTCGGCGGAGACCTCGCTGACGGTGCGGTGCCACAGGTCGCCGGCGAAGGTGAGCACGTTGGTCTTGTGCACGAGGGTGAGATGGCGGCCCGGCCGGCGCGCCGCCAGGTCGAACGCGAAGCGCACGCAGCGCTCGGCGCCGTGACGGGTGTTGACCGAGCCCTGGGTGGCCACCTCGTGCGGGGTCCCCTTGCGCAGGAAGCCGCCCTCGCCCGCGTAGGTGCCCTCGGTGTTCTCCCGGATGACCACGAAGTCGGCCCCCGCGGCGACCGATCCGGGGATGCCGGCGAAGGGGCGCAGGTTGACGAAGAGGTCGAGGTCGAAGCGGAGTCGGAGCAGCATGCCGCGCTCCAGGGTCCCGGGCGGGACGGCGGTGTCACCGACCGGCGGGCCGATGGCGCCCAGGAGGATGGCGTCGAAGCCCCGCAACTCGGTGAGGGTCTCGTCGGGAAGGACGGCGCCGTCACGCAGGTAGCGCGCCGCCCCGAGGTCGAAGTGGGTGGTGTCGAGGTCGACGCCCGCCGCGGCCACGACCTTGAGGGCCTCGGCGCAGACCTCCGGCCCGATGCCGTCTCCGCCGATGACGGCCACCCGATGCCTGGTGCTGCCGCTGCTCACAGTCCTCATTCTCCCTTCTCTTGTGTTCGTCCCGGTGCGCCCGGACCTTGAACCGGGCCGGAAATTGAAAAACCGCCCACTCGGTGGACGGTTCGAAGGCGCGCGGGGGTGGTGCGCGCCTAGTGAATAATGCCTACGAAGTGCTCGGAACGGCGCATAGTCGTACCAGTCTCCCGCAGCCGGGCCGCCCCGTCAACAGAGGGTGCGGCGGCGACCGGCGCCCCATGCGGG